>JBIKUM010000437.1:0-3358 GCA_044347585.1 Terrimicrobiaceae bacterium | reverse complement strand
GTTCGGCGCGCTATTTACCGATATGACGGTTTTCGAGAACGTCGCCTTCCCGATGCGCGAGCACACCGACCTGTCGGAGGAAATGATCCGCGATCTGGTGTTGATGAAGCTGGAAGCGGTCGGTTTGCGTGGTGCACACAAATTGATGCCGGGTGAATTGTCGGGAGGCATGGCGCGGCGGGTGGCGCTGGCCCGCGCGCTGGCGCTCGACCCGATGCTGGTCATGTACGACGAGCCTTTCACTGGCCTCGATCCGATCGCACTGGGCGTCATCGGCCAGATGATCCGCAAGCTGAACGATGCGCTCGGGGCGACCTCGATCATGGTCACGCACGATATTCAGGAATCCTTGCTGATCGTCGATTACATCTATTTCATGAATGGCGGGCGGGTGGTCGCCCAGGGAACGCCGGATGAAATCCGTGCCTCGAAGGATCCCTTCGTTCATCAGTTCGTTTATGCCGAGGTCGAGGGGCCGGTGCGCTTCGATTATCCGGCCACGCCGGTCCGACAGGAGTTCCTGAGCGGGGTGGCGCATGGCTAATCCGCTCAATCTGATCCGCAAACTGGGGCACGCCACGGTTGAGCGCATCTGGCGGCTTGGTTTTGCTGCGCGGTTCTTCTGGATGGTGTTGGTGTATTCGGGGTCGTCCTTCCGTCGCCTGCCGCTGACGCTGCGCGAAATCTATTTCAGCGGGGTGCTGTCGCTGCTGATCATCCTGGTTTCCGGGCTGTTCGTCGGTTTGGTGCTTGGTCTGCAGGGCTACGAGACGCTGCAGCGCTATGGGTCGACTGAGGCGCTGGGTATTCTGGTCGCCTTGTCGCTGACCCGCGAGCTGGGGCCGGTGGTCGCCGGGCTGCTCTTCGCGTCGCGGGCCGGCTCGTCGGTGACGGCCGAGATCGGTCTGATGAAGGCGACCGAGCAGTTGAAGGCGATGGACATGATGGCGGTCAATCCGATCGCCCGGGTTGTCGCGCCGCGCTTCTGGGGCGGCGTCATTTCGATGCCGCTGCTCGCTGCAATGTTTTCGGCGATGGGCGTGCTCGGCGGCTGGTTGATCGGCGTCGTCTTCATTGGCGTCGACGATGGCGCTTTCTGGTCGCAGATGCAGGACGGTGTCGACTGGCGCTACGACGTCTGGAACGGCGTTATCAAGAGTTTTGTGTTTGGCGTCGCGGTGTCGCTGATCGCCGTTTTCGAAGGCTACGATTCGGTGCCGACCGCCGAGGGGGTGTCGCGGGCAATTACGCGTACCGTCGTGACGTCGGCCCTGGCGATACTCGCGCTGGATTTCGTTCTGACTTCGTTCATGTTCCGGGGAACTTCATGAACCGTACCATTCTCGACCTCTGGGTCGGCTTTTTCGTGGCCATCGGCATTGCTGCTTTGTTGTTTCTAGCACTCAAGGTCGGCAACCTTTCGTCGGCTCATATGTCTGAAACCTACGTCCTGCAGGCCAAGTTTGATAACATTGGCGGGTTGAAGGTACGCGGGCCGGTCAAGAGCGCCGGTGTCGTCGTCGGGCGGATCGCCGATATCAGGTTCGATCCGGCGACCTACGAAGCGGTAGTGAGCATGACGATCGACGGTCGCTATCGTTTCCCGAAGGATACCTTCGCGTCGATTTTCACGGCTGGGCTGCTCGGCGAGCAATACGTCGGGTTCTATGTCGGCGGTGACGAAAAGATGTTGCAGGCGGGTGATACCATCGCCAAGACGCAGTCGGCGGTGGTTCTCGAAAAATTGATCAGCCAGTTTTTATTTAGCAAGGCAGCAGACGGACAGGACAAGAAATGACGAAAAGTCTCGGCTTATCTGGGCAGCAAATGGGGCGGCGCTGGGCGCTGGCGGGGCTGCTGACGCTTGCGTTTGCCGGCCAGGCGGTGGCCGAAGGCAACCCGAACGATCCCTATGAGGGCTTCAATCGCGCGATGTTTTCGGTGAACGAAGTCATCGACAAGTATGCCGCCAAGCCGGTTGCGCAGGTGTACGACAATGTCGCGCCATTGCCGGTCAAGGCCGGGGTCGGCAACTTCTTCGGCAACGTCGGCGATCTGTGGATCGGCGTCAATAGTGCCCTGCAGGGCAAAATGGGCGATGCAGGCGTCGATATCGGTCGTCTGCTGATCAATTCCACGGTCGGCATCTTCGGTCTTTTCGATGTCGCCAGTGAACTCGGCCTGGAAAAGCACGACGAGGATTTCGGCCAGACCCTGGCGGTTTGGGGGGTCGGTAGCGGTGGCTATCTGTTCTGGCCGGTCATCGGGCCGCGCAACGTGCGCGATACCGGCGGCTGGGCGGTCGACTCCTTCGTTGATCCGGTCTGGCACGTCAGCGATGTGCCGGCGCGCAACGGCATGGTGGCCGTGCGTTTCGTCGATGTCCGGGCCAGCCTGCTACCGGCCGACAAGGTCGTCGAGGAAGGCGCGCTCGACAAGTACGCTTATATTCGCGATGCCTATCAGCAGCGTCGCCGCAACCAGATTTTCGATGGCCGCCCGCCGCGGCTGGATGACTAATGTTTGACCGTTCAATGATGAAAAAGCTATTCGCCCTGTTTTTTGCCGGTTTCCTCGCTGGTGCCGCCTTTGCCCAGGAGGCGCCTGACGCCCTGGTTCAGCGCGTTACCGACGAGGTCCTGGATATCATCCGCAAGGATAAGGACATCCAGAACGGGAATGCCCACAAGGTTCTCGACCTGGTGGACAAGAAGGTGTTGCCGCATTTCAACTTCCAGCACATGACTGCGCTGGCGTTGGGCAAGGAGTGGCGCAAGGCCACCCCGCAGCAGCAGCAGGCGTTGACGGCCGAGTTCAAGACGCTGCTCGTGCGCACCTATTCCAACGCCCTGACCGGTTACAAGAACCAGAAGGTCGTCTACAAGCCGTTCAAGATGGGAGCAGCGGACACCGATGTCCTGGTCCGGACTGAAGTTCATCAGCCGGGCGGCAAGCCGGTGCAGCTCGACTACAGCCTGGAAAAGATCGACACCAGCTGGAAGGTTTACGATGTCGTGGTTGCCGGGATCAGCCTGGTCACCAACTATCGCGACCAGTTTGGCCAGGAGGTGCGCAATGGCGGTATCGATGGCCTGATCGCCTCGATTGCGGCCAAGAACAAATCGCTGGAAAACGGCCAGAAAAAATGATTGAACGCGAAGCGGGGCGCCTGCTGGTCAAGGTGCCCCTGACCATTGCCAATGCCCGCGGCCTGCTTGAAGCAGGCCGTGCTGCTTTGCAGCCGGGCGAACAGGTGTTTGATTTTTCCGAAGTGACGGAAGCCGATTCGTCGGCCATCGCGGTCATGTTCGGCTGGCTGCGGGCCGCCGAAATGCTACGGTCGGACGTAAAATTTGCC
>JBIKUM010000530.1:0-3369 GCA_044347585.1 Terrimicrobiaceae bacterium | reverse complement strand
GGTAATAATTTATTCCCACTGTCCCCAGTCCCCAGTCACCAGTCACCAGTCACCAGTCACCAGTCACCAGTCACCAGTCCCCAGTCACCAGTCCCCAGTCCCCAGTCCCCTGTTGCCTATTGATAAATTATTTATACTGGAGAAGAGCAACTATAAAATCAAACAGGACAGGAGAGACAATGACTCCCAATCCCGCTATTATGCGATCTGTGGAACAATTAGGCTACCGTGTGACTGTGGGTGATGTAGCTAGTCAAGCGGGTTTAAATGTGGCTGAAGCGAACCAAGGTTTATTAGCTTTAGCGTCTGATGCTGGTGGACATTTACAGGTAGCAGAAACAGGTGATATTGTTTATCAATTTCCCCAAAATTTTAGAACAATTTTAAGAAATAAATATTTGCAGTTGCGTTTGCAAGAATGGTGGAAAAAAATTTGGGGGGTGCTGTTTTATTTAATTAGAATTTCCTTTGGTATTTTGTTAATTGCTTCGATTGCCCTGATTACTATCACCATCATTATAATTATGACTGCTGCTAATTCAGACCGAGATGGAGATAATAGAAGCAGCAGTTCTGGTGGTTTCAATTTCTTCTTTTTCCCGGATTTATTTTGGTATTTTAGTCCTGATTATTATGGCGAAGAAAGACGCAGAGAAAGAAGAGAAAAAAGTGAGTTCAATTTCTTAGAATCTGTATTTTCATTTTTATTTGGTGATGGAAATCCGAATGCGAAATTAGAAGAAAGACGTTGGCGAGAAATTGGGATTGTAATTAGAAATAATCAAGGGGCGGTGGTTGCAGAACAAATTGCACCGTATTTAGATAATTTGGGTGAAAAATATCAACAGGAATATGAAGATTATATGTTACCTGTGTTGGTACGATTTAATGGTAAACCCCAGGTAAGTCCTGAAGGACAAATGGTATATTATTTCCCTGAATTACAAGTACAAGCTAGTAAAAAACTCCGTCAACCAGTAGATCCATATTTAGATGAAAATCTGTGGCGGTTTAGTGCTGCGAGTTCAGGACAAATTATGCTCAGTGCTGGTTTGGGTGTGGTGAATATTGTGGGAGCTTTAATATTAGGAAGTTTATTAAAAGGTGGAGAAATTGCAGCCCAAATAGGGGGATTGGTTGGTTTTGTCCAAGGAATTTATTGGTTTTTGTTAGCTTATGGGATTGGTTTTTTAGGAATACCATTAGCGCGTTATTTTTGGATTAAATGGCGTAATGGTAAAATTGCAACTCGTAACCGTGAACGTTTAGAAAGGGCGAGAATTTTAGGGAATGCGGATGATACTTTACAACAAAAGATTGATTTTGCTCGTCAGTTTGCTGGTGAGAAAGTAATTGGTAAAGAGGATTTAATTTACTCTAGTGATAGAGATTTACTAGAACAGGAATTTGAGCAGGTGAAAAAGCAGAATTTGTTAGGTGATGGGTAATTGGTAATTGGTAATTGGTAATTGGTGATTGGTAATTGGTGATTGGTGATTGGTAATTGGTAATTGGTAATTGGTAATAGTTGATTAGAAAACATAAAATTGATTACCCAGTCCCCAGTCCCCAGTCACCAGTCCCCAGTCACCAGTCACCAGTCCCCAGTCCCCACTCACCAGTCCCCAGTCCCCAGTCCCCAGTCCCCAGTCACCAGACTACTTAGCTTGAATAGGAGTTAAAGCTACACCTTTGTAATAATGTCCTAAAATTTGCAGGTGGTTTGCTCCTTGTTTAGCTAGGTTGTATGCTCCCCATTGACTCATACCTAAACCATGTCCAAAACCTAATCCTTGGAGGGTGAAGTTACCATTTGCGTCTTTGTTGAGGGTGAAACGGGTACTTCTCAGTTTTAGTGCGGTGCGGACTGCTTCACCTTTGAGGACTTTTGTACCTTGATCTCCCACAATTCTTAAAGTTTTAACGCTGCGGAAAGGAGACAGAGATTCAATCATCATATCTCTGACGTTACCGACTCCAGAAATGCGAGAGCTAATTTCTTCTGGGGTGAAGGTTCTGCTCCAGTTGCATTCTTTGATGTTTTGATCGAAGTCTTGGACAGCGCGTAAATAAGGAAGGGGGTTTCCCCAAACGTCTTCTACGTTTTCGGTGTGTCCACCAGAACAGGCATGAAATACTGAAAGAATAATGCGGTTGTCGTAGGTGAGGACTTGACCTGCTGTGCTATCTACTGCTGCGTAGGTGTTGCGAGATTCGCTGCTGACACCTTTGTAAATTTGCCAGCGGTCGGGGGTATCTCCTAAGTCAAAAATGGGGTTGTTACGTTGTTGTTCTCGTTTGTAGAGGGCATAGGTACGGGCGGCGATCGCTTGGGCTTTTAAAGCTTCTTGCGGCCAGCTAGAGTTCATTTCTCCACCGATGACGCTGTAGAGATATTCTTCTAAGTCTACCCAGTTAACAGCGGTTAAGCCGTTTTCGGTGGGGATAACCAAAGTTCTACCGCGAAACCAGCGATCGCCTATATAAACAAATCCTTTATCTGTAGGTTCAATCCAAAATAAACCAGATTGCCATTTATCTAAGGCTACTCCTCCGGGAACTGCTTGGGCTGCATAAGCACTCATTCCTGGTAGTTGTCCCAGGGTACGGCCAGAACTATCTTTAACTATTGCTGTCGTGGAAGCACCAACTTTAACTTGATTGACTCCCTTTTCAATGGCCACACGCAGGATCACAGATGCTTGAGCAGGAGCGACTAAAACAAACCATAACAGGATACCTATCCACCAATGTTTTCCTTGAATTTGGGAAAATAAAGCGCCTAAATAAAGTTGGATTTTGATGCTGACCGTTGAATCACAAGCCTCTACCAGTTTAAAAGATATTTTTCCTTGTGAGAAAGTTGCGACTTCAACTTGAGGAGATCAAGGAGTCGTAGGGGCGAAGCATTCGGAAAATAACCTGTGATAAAAATTGATAATTTATCCCCCTCAAGCTTCGCCCTTACAGGAGATCAAGGAGTCAGGAGATCAAGGAGTCAGGAGTCAGGGAGAAATTATTTGTATTTTCCCAGTCACCAGTCACCTGTCACCAGTCACCTGTCACCAGTCACCAGTCACCTGTCACCAGTCACCTGTCACCTGAATTATTGACTTCATTGGCAACAATACCAATTAAATTTAACTGACTCAAAATTTCTGTTGTTTGCATTAGTTGATGTGGTGTTAATTGCCCGATGCGTCCGACGATGACAATACCATTAGAAACAGAGGCGATAATTCTCGCATCAACACTATCTAAAATAGAAGAAGTATCTATTAAAACTAGATCATAGATTTTTTCAAAAGACTCTATTAATTCTTTAAGTCTTTCTGAACTGAGGAGATTCACTACATTATCTGGTTGGGG
>JBIKUM010000320.1:0-3388 GCA_044347585.1 Terrimicrobiaceae bacterium | reverse complement strand
ACTCGCCGGCTTCGTTGCCGCAATGGGCGCGATGACGCTTGCCCGTGACCAGCTCCGGCAGGCCGTCGCCGTCGATGTCCACCCAGTGGAGATCGTGGTATTGAGCGTGGAAGGGGTCGATCGGGTGGTGCGTCCACTCGCGCTTGCCGTTGACGAGCCTCCATTCGCTCCACCACAAGCCGTAGCCGTGGGCGTTGCCCGTGATGATTTCATTCCTGCCATCACCATTGATGTCCACAACAAGCATCGGGATGCTCGCCGCCCCCCGCCAAGGCGGAGTCGGAAAGTCCTCATGCCAGATCCATGCTCCCTTCTCCGGATCCTCTGGGGCCTCCAGCCAACCTTTGCAGAGCACGATGTCCATGCGCCCATTGCCGGTGATGTCGCCGCATCCGAGTCCATGCCCCTGGCCAGTGCCTTCGGGAAACTTATAAACCGACACCTTTCGGAATTCGCCGGTGCCCTTGCCATTCTGGTCCCTGATCAGTTTGTAATAGGCCACCTCCGGATTCGGGGGGGTGTTGGGGAGGATCTCGATTTCCCCGTCACCGTCGATGTCCCAGGCGCGTGTGGTCTCGACATTGCCGACCTCAGCGATGATGTGTTCGGTCCATTGCTTGGCCGGATCGCCTCCGGGGTTTTCCCGCCAGCGCAGCGTGTTGCCCCACCAGCCACCGGTGACGAAGTCAGTGAAGCCGTCCCCATTGATGTCGAGCGGAATGGTGGAGAAATCGTCGAAGTATTCCCCGTATCCCTTGACCTCGCCGACGGAGTGTTTCTTACGGAAATCGGGCCCCTGATACCAATAGGCTCCCGAAACGATGTCAGGAATGCCATCGTTGTTCACATCGATGACTTCGGCAGACTCGAAGGTCTCGTCCGAAATCCACACTTTGCGCCATTTGAGAGGCATAATGTTTCTCCTATTTTAGGTTGGGTTATTTGCCTTTGAGCAGGCGGATGTATTCACGGGCGATCCGAATGTCCTCGAGACCCTCTGGTGCAAGGCAGGGGGCGGGAGCTTCTCCGCGAACGGCCTTGATGAAATTGAGCGCCTGATTGCGCATGGCGTGGACCCAGGGCAAGGTCGGACGGATGGTGACGGGAACAGCCCCATTGCCCGAGTCCTTGAGAATCTCGACCTGGCCAGGGCGGTTGTAGGCCACTGGGGCTGGAAGCTCGAGTTTCACATACCCTTTTTCAAAGGCGACAAAAGCCGACTCCTGCCAGTCGATGGTCGTGTTATAAGCGGCCATTTCGATCGTGCAGGGAACGCCGCTCGCGCTCTGGGCGACAAAGAGAACCTTGGCCGGATCAGCGTAGCTCACCGTATAGGATTCGCCGAGCAGATGCCGCAGGAGGTTCACCTGGTGGATGTAGTAATTGACGAAGCTATTGTATTCGCCCGCTGTGGACTTATCCATGTCCTCTGGCGCGGGATCCCATTCGAGGCTGCCGGTCGGCTCGCTCGAGTTGATGAAGTCCGTGAATCCCGCCGCGATCCAATCCCCCGGCGGCATCGAGAGGCGGATGTATTGCATTTTGCCGAACTCGCCAGTTCGCTTCCATTCTTCGATGACCTGCTTGGCATACTCGGTCGCCGGATCGCTTCGCTTGTGGTAGCCGAGCATGAGCCATGTCTTACTCTCCTGCAGGGCGCGCACGATTTTCTCACCGGCATTGATGGAGCCGGCAATCGGTTTTTCGGTGAAGATCGGGATGCCCGCCTTCGCCAACTCCGGAACCAGCAAACCGTGCCGGGTGAAAGGCTGCGAAGCTACGATGGCGTCGAGCTTCTCGTTGGCGAGAAGTTGCTCGTGGTTTTCGTAAACGCGGGGAACCCCGTAACGCGCTGCGACCTCGCGGGCGAGATTTGAGCGAATTTCCGCGATCGCAACGACCTCACATTCCTTGGAGAGGCTGGGGCTGGCATAGTTGCGCAGATGGGCGCACTGGCCCATGGAGCCAACGCCGACGAAACCGATTTTGATGGGTGGTTGAGACATAAGTGAAGGTCGAGAATGAGTGGCTTCGCCGAATATGTGAATGGCCAGACTTGCTTTCTTTTGTCATTTATTGCCCGTGAAAAAAAGCGAACCGGAATTTCTAGGATGCGGTGAACTTCTTCCAAACCCACGCTGGCGCATGCGCCCCCACTCCCACCCGCACCATGAACTGATCGTCATCAAAAGCGGTGCGATGCTTTTAAAAACAAGGCATGGCGAGATTGTCGCCCGATCGGGAGATATCCTTTTTTATCAAGCCGGCCTGATCCACGAGGAAATATCGCAACTCGACGATCCCGTGGGCAGCTACTTTCTCTCATTCAGCGCAAGGATAAAATTGCCCGATCTACCGCTTCGCCTGCGGGATTCCGAAGGGCGTATAGCCGAGCTTTTCCGTTGGATACACCGAGACCTTCGCGAGCACCGACCCGAGGGCGATTGCCTGGCGCTTCTCGAGACGATTATCCGGGAGTTGCACTGGCTGCTTGCCCGTCCGAAGGATGACTGGCTGGAGCATGTCCGCGAACACCTGCAAAGCCGCTTCACCGACACGCTGTCGCTCGATGATGTCGCCCGACATGCAGGCATGAGCCGCTTCGCTTTCGTGAGGAAATTCAAAAGACTATGCGGGCGCACACCGATGGAGGAATTGCGGCAAATCCGCCTTCACGAAGCCCGCAATCTGATCCTCAGCTGCGATCTCCCTATGAAGATGATCGCTGCCAAGGTCGGCATTGGCGATGAATACCAACTCTCAAAACTTTTCCGCCGGTATTTCGGAATCGCGCCGAGCACCATGCGCAATTCCAAAACAACCCGCCCCGAAGATCCCGCTTCACCGAAATAGCAGCGTTATGCTGCGGTCGGCAACTCGGCCATAGGAGTCGGTCCCGCATATTCACATATTTTATTGATTTCAATGTGTGAGACTTTTCTACCCCTTTTGACTGTGCTCCACGCTCCGATAGCCTTGCGCCAGCGCTCAGGGCAGCGTAGCCGAAGCGCCCCCCATTTCTCCTTCACCCCACAATCCGCGCTTCGATTTGTTTCAAGGTTTCGCTCAGGGCAGCGTAGCCGAGGTTGGCTTTTCCCGCGCGCAAGTCACAGGATCGCGTTGAAAAAATCCGCCGTCATGTTCATGCAGCCCACACTGTAAAGAGCAGGCCAGAGTGTTCAATTTTTTGCCCACACAAGAAACCGCTCATCGCACGCCTTCCATGGGAGGGCCATCGTCCCGCATGGCCCAAATTTCCATCACGGACGGCGAGGCATAACGGCCAGACACCTCTCCACAAAAAACCGCCCGGAGAACGCCACCCTCAGACGCCGCTTCGCGGCTGAAGAATGGGCCATGCCGGAGGATGGCCCTCCCATGGAGGGCG
>JBIKUM010000533.1:0-3413 GCA_044347585.1 Terrimicrobiaceae bacterium | reverse complement strand
ATCTCATCTTGTAGGCCTCAGAAATGGTCGGAAGAAATTAACACCCTCAAAGCTTTCTCATGCGCTTCAAGTTAAACGACTTTAGTTTTGCAATTCAATATAAGTGGAGCGGAAGAGGCAGCACCCCAGCGTGGGGCACAGAATTGGGGCAGAGTAAGCCTTATCCGTCAAGAATTGACAAGGAAGTTCTACTTTTTTTAGGTGCGCTATTTCAGTTTCGTTTACACACTTGGAGCTCGGACGCTGGTTCTGTTAGGCTTGGAAGAGGAGGGCGAGTTGAACAGCCAATACCTTTTGTTTCTGTAATTGACACTGTGGGGATCTTGATTCGAACAATGCAAAACCCCGTGGGTGACATGTTTGATTTGACAAGCAAATTTGTCCTTTTCGTTACTATTGACCAAAGTCCTAGCCATGAAGGTCGCTACTTCTTGAAGTATAGCCCCTCATTAAAGGTTCAATTGGAAGACGAGGAGGTGTGCAACATTGACTTAATTAAGGAGGTTACAACAATCGTAGGCAAGAATTCCTTGTTTGTTAATTCAATGACGATTGAAGGGCAGAAGTTGATTCTGGACGCGGTTCAACTGGACCCTGAAGACTATGCGGAAAGTCCGGCAACCTGCAGGAATATGATTGACAATATTTATAGCGATAGGATAAAATATAGTTTTGATGATTTGAAGTCGTCAGTTTTTCATGATGAAAAATTCCTGAATGATTGTTTGGATGGACTTGAGCGAGATATGAATATTATCCTTGATGGCCCTCCAGGTACTGGCAAATCGTTTTTGGCGAAGCGACTCGCATATGCTTTTATTGGGGAGAAATCAAGATCGCAGGTAGAAATGATTCAGTTTCACCAAGGTTATGGCTACGAAGATTTCATTGAAGGGTATAAGCCCCGTCCTGATGGAGGATTCGTTCTCGAGTCAGGGGTATTCGTTCGTTTTTGTAAACGAGCCGAGCAAGATGCGGGCAATAAATATGTTATGATAATAGATGAGATAAATAGAGGTAATGTTAGTAAGATATTGGGGGAGCTAATGTTGCTTATCGAGAATGATAAGCGTGGTCCCGATCATTCTTTGAAGCTTGCGTATAGTGGAAAAGGATTTTCAGTGCCTGAAAATCTCTATCTCATTGGCTTGATGAATTCGGCAGATCGTTCTCTTTCGTTGGTAGATTACGCGTTGAGGAGGAGGTTCTCTTTCATTAAGACGTATCCCCAGTTCAATGAGAGGTGGAGGGCTCATCTTGAGAAGAATAGCGTCCCCCCTGACCTAATCGACAGAATTAGTCAAAAGATTAGTACATTGAATGAGATAATTCGGACGGACAAAGAGCTCGGGCCAGATTATTGTATTGGTCATAGTTTCTTCTCAAAACCCGATTGCGCGAATTTCGAGCGGTGGTATAATGCGGTTGTGGAATTCAAAATTGCTCCTCTGCTCCGGGAATATTGGTTTGAATATGATGATCGTGCAGCCAAAGTGATTGCTGATTTGATGCCGGAAGAATAAACTTGATGTATGCTTGACGCTCGAAGAGTACCTGTAGCTAACATGTACCACATGCTAGCTTACGCGTTGGGTTTCGTTTCACTTTCAAAAGATAGAAAGGTCTTAAATGAGCACGATGGTTCTTTCGTTGAGCTGTTGATTCTGGGTTTATTGCATGGTCTGAAGTCGCAATCGAAAAAGGGATTGCTTAAGAGTTACATCCCAGTGCGTCAAGACCTATCGGTCATGAAGGGTCGGGTTTATTTTCCTGGGACAATGAATATGATGCTTCGTGGAAAGCTAGGGCTAGTGTGTGATTTTGAGGATTACACAATTAATAATATTGAGAATCAACTTATCAAAAGCACACTCTTGCGTTCATTAAGGCTGAGTGGTGTTTCTGAAAAAACCAGGTCTCAGGGTCGACATGTCTTGTTGAGGCTTTCAGATGTTTCTGAGATTCCGTTGTCGAGGGATTTATGGAGCCTGATTCATCTTGATAGGAATAGTAGGGCATATCGAACTTTACTTAGTATAGCATTACTTTTATTCGAATGCGGTCTTGTAACAGAGTCCGTCACAAGTTGTAAGGAGCTTGATGCTAGATTCTATGATTACATCGAATCTAAGATGGAGAGTCTTTTCGAGGAGTTTGTCCGCAACTTCTTTCACGCTAGATCTGCCGAAATTGGGATGACCTGCCGCGGACGGCAAGATATTCGCTGGGACCTTGTTTCGAAAACGATTTCTGGCGCCTCATATGTCCCGAAAATGCAAACGGATGTGGTTCTTGAAGGTGAAGATCGTAAGATTATTTTGGACGCGAAATTTTATTCTGATGGCCCACTAAATAAACGCGGGAAGTACCACGAGAAAAATCTCTATCAGATTTATGCATATGTTACACAGCTTGCACGTCGGGCGGAAAAAGGCGGGAATTTTAAGCCCCATAAGTGTGATTTAAGTGCGGATGGGATTGTATTGTACGCCGCAGTAGATGAGGTTGACTTTTTTGAGCCGTACGACATGGGTCCGCATCAATTGATTGTAGCTACAATTGACTTAAGCTTAGAATGGCAGATGGTTGAAAAGAGATTGCTCTCGTTAGTTGCGCGAGGAGTTAGAGTTCTCAATATCGGAGTGGCATTTGCCGTTATGATTTAATGGTTTAGAGGCTTCTTGCCGTAAGTGCGGGCAATTCGTCAAAGCGCCATTCTCGAGAGTATCTTTGAAGGGCAATTGTTGGAGTGATTTCGCCTGTTAGAGCGGCAGTTGAATGCGGGACAACATCACTGGAGATGGCCTCTGGAGACTTTCTGGTCAATTTATCAATTTTAGCCCTCTAGAGTGAATTATGTTCCCCTGGATTTCACGGAAATCGTTGCCATCTCCGCTGTATTCGATTATAGGTCATTTATAACGCGTCGTGCTATTGAAGGTGTGAATAAGTAAGGGGGAAATTGGTCGTGCATATGATTGACGTTCAGTATTTTGCGGTCGCGAAAATCAAAACGATGAGTGCAAGACATGCCCTGAGATTAATGTACGAAAAGGCCCTTGATTATGCCGCCGAGGTTTTCAGAAATGACACCGATGACAACGGCAATTTTCAGTTTTATCCGAGAAGGGCATGGATGAGTGATTTGCACGTGATGGCCCTCGCGATTGCAGCCGAGTCTGCATGTATTGACAGTGAGAACTGGTTGTTCAGCAAACTGCGCACCGATTACCGAAGCCGTTTTCCCGAACTCATCGACCGAACACGATTCAATCGCAGGCGACGTCAACTGCAGGTACGCATCGTAGAGCTTACCAAGCGGATCTCAATAACGTTAGGAGTTGATTCGAGCATCTTGATTGTTGACTCCATACCTTGTCCTGTGGTGAAGAACAGCCGAGAACGGAGTTTCG
>JBIKUM010000553.1:0-3418 GCA_044347585.1 Terrimicrobiaceae bacterium | reverse complement strand
AAAACGTGCTGGGGGAATGGGCGATGGCCAGGTCAGCACTACTGGACAGCGCCTCCTTCCGCCGATCCTTCCTCCAACCTCCCAGCTGGGCCGCGCTTTGTATTCCCGTTTTTTCAGCCAAAAGGTTTGCCATTCTCCGGCTCAGCCGGTACCGGAAGCTTTTCCCTCCCATACCCGGATCCAGCGGGCCCGGCACCGCCGTGTACTTCCACTTTCTGCGCTGCACTAGCTCCCTGTCTTCCTCAATCAGGTGCGGCAGGAAATTCATTCCCAGCACTTCCACCTCCATCCCCGCCTCGGAGAGGGCATCCGCCTCCTTCACCACCCGCGGGTTGTGGCAAGGGTGGGAGCCCGAAAGGATGAGAACTTTTTTCATCCCGCCAAAAACGATTCCAGAATGTCCTGGTAGGCTTGGACCCCCTTGGCAGCAGAAAACTTTTCTGCCCCGAAGTTTCGAAGCCTGCTCGTCACGCTGGCCGTTTCTCGGGAAAACCAAAGAACCATCTGGCGAGAAAGTTCTTCCGCCCGCCCGGCCCGATGGGCCAGTTCCCCAGCTTCTTTTCCCACCAGCTCCGGCAGAAAGCCCCGGTCACTTACCAAAGGCAACGATCCGCAGGCGACTGCCTCCAGCGGCACCAGGCCAAAAGGCTCCTCCCATAACGAAGGCACCACCGTCACGTCGCTGGCCCGGTACACCATCCTCGGATTCTCCACCTGCCCTAGAAACCTCACATTACCGGCCGACATGCCTTTTAACTTGGCCTCATATTCAGATTTTCCCTGTCCCGCAATGATCAGCAAGGCATCGGGGTTCTCCGCCAAACCCATCCGCCAAGCCTCCAGCAGCACCTCAATCCCCTTCTCCTCCACCAACCTTCCCACATACGCCACCACTTTAAGCTCCCCTCTTTGACTTAACCCCTTAACCCCTGAATCCCTCTCAAGAATCTTCCTCGCCTCCTCTTTGCTCGGCAGGTTCCGATACTCCTCCCAATCAATCCAGTTCGGCACTGTGCGTATCGTTTTCTCCGGCCATCCCACTCTTAACCAGCTTTCCCTGGTATTTTCGGAGGGTGTGATCCCGGCCGAAATTCTCCGAATCGCCCAACGACCACTGCGGCTGCTTCCCACCTCTCCCCGTAGACCTAGATGGAAACAGGTGCGGATGCCAAAAAAGCTCTCCAGAAACCCAGCCAGCGTGAGATGCCCGCTGTAACTTGTGAAAATAACCCCACCGCCCTGTTTTCGAATCAGCCTGGCAATTTTTGTGGTCGTGCGAAGGGCTTGCCAAGGTCGACGAAGAGCTAAAGCAGGTAGCTCCATGGGATGAACCTTGGCGCCACACTTTTGATAACGCCCCAACCACACCCCGGCTTTTTCATAAATCAGATGCACCTCCCAACCGAAGGACACCAAGCCTTTTGCTAGTTCAAAGGCCATCTTTTCCGAGCCTCCGATATGCTGGAGGAAGGGCTCGCAAAAGAATACCCTGGGGAGGGATTTTGCCTTTCCGAAAACTACGCTTTTTGTGCGATGCAAATAATGTTGGGACAAAATTCTGGAAAGAGATCGGCCATCCACTCGGAAAGCAGGCGCAAGCCTTTTTGGTGGGTCGTCCTCCGCGGGAACATCTGCACACCGATCATTTTTAGAACATGAAATCCGTGCTCTTCAAGATGGGCTTTTAGATTTCGGACATTATACAGCCGAACATGATGGATGACATTCTTGAACTCAATCCCAATGGGATAGAGACCTAGTGGAACCCGGATCCGGTTCCGCAGATTGTTAATATTTGGCGTAGTGATCAAAACGTGCCCTTTGGGCTGTAGTGTTTTATGAATCCTCTGCAAAAATAAATCTGTGTCGATAATATGCTCCAGCACCTCCAGAGCGGAAATGACCTGAAAGGGTCCGTTGAATCCCAAAGATTGGGCTAAATCGGTTTTTTTATACTTCCAACAACCGCCCTTACGGAATCGGCATTCGTGCACGTCCGAGCCTGTTTTTCCCTCAGCCACCCAGTCATCGGCCCCGTAACAGTCAGAACGATATTTTTCTTGCACGTTTTCGAGAAAACTTCCGTTATGACAGCCAAGATCCAGCCAGTTTCTCGGCTTTTCTTCTCGAATCTGATCGTAGGCATGGAGAAGCCGAAAAAAGCGATAGGTAGAGCCTTCTTCTTTTTGCCCAGGTTTAAAAACTTCCTCGTACTTCACGCTTATAATTTTATTGTTTTTCTTCCGCTTAGCGCCTTCTGCAAACCACCTATAACCCCGATGAGTGCTTCTAAACAGGAAATTTTTAGCAAATAGAGGTTTTTAAAATAGGCTTTTCGGAAAATGTTTCTTCTAATCCTCCAAATTAGCTCGGGGACACCAAGGGCTCCATAATTGACGAGAAAAAAATAAGTCCATGTGTACCATTTTTCACGACTGGCGATCACCCGGTCCCCGGGCTTCGTGGGCCGATTCCCTCCGGACGGCTCCTTCCTGTGGAACAACCGGGCCTTCGAATCATGCACACACCTAAATCCGGCTTTCTGCATCCGCACCGCCAGATCCGTATCGTCCAGCAAGGTGTACCGGTAGTTCTCATCGAATCCCCCCAGCTTCAGGAACACCTCCCGCCGGATCGAGCCGTTGCAGCTTGGCCACAGGGGGGAATCCACGCGTTTTGAGTAAGAGGCCGGATACCTCTCCAGCTGGGTAAGCGGCCGCCACCATATGTCGTCTTTGGGCTGGCTCGTCTCGCTCTCCCCCGGCTCCAGGTAAAACCCAGCCACCGCATGGATTGTGGGATCCCGGTAATTTTCCAAGTGGGCTTCTACCAGTCTTGGCTCCGGATCCACATCATCATCCAGAAAAAGCAGGATGTCGGCGGAGCTTTCCCTTGCGGCCTGATTTCGGGCGGCCTGGGCTCCCGGGCGGCTTAAATGTCGCAGGTGAATCTTGCAGGGGAGCTCTTCGCAGGCCTTGACGACATCTGCTTCGATATTCTTGGACTGCTCCATCACCCAGATTTCGTCAGGACAAGGCTTTAAGACCAGCATCTTATTTAAGGTCTGGCAAAGAGCCTTTGTGCGACCATAGCTAGGAATAATTATGGCCAACCTTTTTGCTAAGGACATTTCACCTTAAAACCATCTTCGAATGGCTTTGAGAATTGTGTTAGCCATGTAAATAGCTTGAATCTCGATTGGTTGAAGATTTGTGATAGAAATAATTTCTTGAGGATGGAAAAAAAACGTTTTTAGGGATTTCGTTTTTTCTGCGATAAAAATCCCAGGCCATTCAGTAGGCTGAATTCCCATTTCTGCCATTGCTACACTTACGGAAACATCTTCGGCAGGCCCACGATTAATAAAGGTTTCCCGTTTATTTGGATCTTCTAGGTGCCGCACAAGCTTCCCTAGGGC
>JBIKUM010000572.1:0-3433 GCA_044347585.1 Terrimicrobiaceae bacterium | reverse complement strand
CTTCGGGTGGGTCCCAACGAGCGCGACCGACTGGAACAGAGCCGTGTCCCGGCGGTGGAAGCGCTCGATCACTACACGCGTTGCATTCAAACACGCGACGGCGTTCGGATGGTCTACGCCCGGCTGAATATCATTCCCGAGTCCCTTTTCGACGAGGTCCTCCTCAATGTCTTCGTCAAAGAGGAAGGCGAAATCCCGAAGCTTCAAGCCGACGAAATGCCGTTGCTGCAGCGGCTGGTGTTTCGCGGCTCGGCGGGAAGCGACTATGGGAAGAAAATGCGTTGGACTGCCGAGACGCGGATCCAACCGTTTTTGGGGTCCGGGGTCGCCTCCCGAAACACGCTGCTCAACCAGAGTTCACGGGTGTTACAAAACCGGACGGCTTCCTCCACGGATATTCTGCAGGAGTACTTCGTTCCGGAAGAACGGGCTGCGGAGTTTGTGCGGGAAATGCGGAGATTGGTGATGGCTTCCGGATGCGATCTTTTGAACGTCACGGTGCGGAGCGTGAACCGGGATGAGGACACGTTTCTGCGATACGCCGACCAGCGAATGCTCGCGTTTGTGCTCCTGTTCAACCAGCCGATTGCGCCCGTGGCTGAGAGCCGAACGGCGGCACTCACGCGTTCCCTCGTGGATGCCGCGCTGCTTTGCGGAGGCCGCTACCCCGAAAAAATCACGAAGATGGAGATGACAGGAGCCGGCGCCTATGATAACTATTTGGCGTGAAACAACATAGCGATCAATTTCACGCCGGCTCCTGCGAAACAGAGTGTTTCGACACCCCGATGCTTTTTCAAAACCTCGGTTCCAAAAAAGTGATGGCCGATTTTTCAGGGGGGCAACTCAGCAGCGATGGCGGGGCGCTCCTTTTGCAACAAGTCGATTCCGGTTTGGGCATCAGTCGCAAACTGGCTTCCTGTTTCAGCGACCGGCGCAAGGACCAGCGCGTGGAACACTCCGTCGAGGCACTGGTGCGTCAACGCCTCTTTGCCCTCGCGCTGGGGTATGAGGATCTCAACGATCATGAGCATCTGCGGCGTGATCCCCTTTTGGCGGCCGTCATCGGCAAGGAGGACCCTTTGGGGCAAGAGCGCCGACTGGCAAAAGATCGTGGGTTTGCTTGCGCAAGTCCAGCCACCCTCAACCGGTTGGAGTTGGGGGCAAGGTTCTCGGATCGCTACCGCAAAATCACAGCGGATCCTCAGAAGATCGAAGCCGCAGTGCTCGAGCTCGGAGTACGTTGTTTGCCAAAAGACGGGGAGGTTTTTGTACTGGATTTGGACGCGACCGACGACCCGCTTCATGGCCGGCAGGAAGGGGCTTTTTTCCATGGTTATTACGGCAACCACTGCTATCTGCCGCTGTTTGGTTTTGTGGGGGACATTCCACTTTGGGCGCAGTTGCGTACCAGTGATCAGGATGCCAGTGCGGGCACCTGTGAGGCGCTTGAAAAAATCGTGCCGGCCATTCGCAAGCGCTTTCCCAAGGCCAGGATTGTGGTGCGTGCCGATTCTGGTTTTTCGCGGGAGAGCATCCTCGCGTGGTGCGAGGCGCAGGAGGAGGTGTACTATCTCATTGGGATGGCGCGGAATACCCGTTTGGAGGAGATGGTGGCACCGGCCCTGCAGCGAGCAATGGAACGGCATTGTATGAGTGGAGTCGCCTGTCGGGAATTTGTGGAGCGCGAATATTCGACTTTGGAGAGTTGGAGTCGTTCGAGGCGTATGTTGTGCAAAGCCGAAGTGCTCGCCGGGATGAAAGCGAATCCGCGTTTTGTGACCACCAACATACCGGCGCAAGGCATCCTGGATGCGGAGGGAAAAGTGCTGGTGAGCGGTGCCGTGGATGAACTCTACGAAAAAGTGTACTGCGCGCGGGGTAACGCCGAAAACCGGATCAAACAGATGGTGCTCGACCTCAAATCAGACCGGACCTCGAGTTCGTGGATGGCGAGCAACCAGATGCGGTTGTGGTTTTCGAGTTTGGCGTATTTGCTCTTGGAGCGGGTGCGCCAGATTGGGTTGGAGGGAACGGCGTGGGCGAAAGCCACCCTTGGCACGTTGCGTCTGAGGGTGTTGAAGGTGGCGGCGTATGTGAGGGTGAGTGTACGGAGGGTGCATGTGGCGTTGTGTTCGGCATTTCCGCTGCAAGGGGTCTTCAGACAGGCGGCGAGGCGTCTGGCGCAAAGCGGCCCGTCGCTGACGTAAGTGTCGGCGTTCAGATTCAAGGAGCAGCCTGGCGGAAAAGGCCACCGCAGGTGGGGGTGTGTCCTCGTTAGGGCAGACCAGAGCAGAAAGGGGTGCCGAAACAGTGCAAAGGATCCCAAAAAGACTCGCCAGCGCTCAAAAAGCTCAAACCGACACTCCCATCCTTTGTTCTAAGCGTTCTTTTTATCCCGAAACGCGCGACAAAAGGGCCGGCGGCTGGCGTTGTGATTTATCCGGGCTAAATCCCACCAGTTCAAATCCAAGACACCGGAGTTGCATTGTTTTTATGCCTGAGCATAAGATTCTTGAACCGGCCCTTTGCGCGTTTCCGAGTCATCCACCGAGGGGATTCTTTAACGCCTCTGGGGGAGTAGCCCCCCTGCCCCTCCATGTCTGACCACCTTCACCAGGCTCTTTTTGGCTCGCGCTTCAGCCGCCGCGCCTTTTTGACCGCATCAACGACCGCATGCTTCGGCCTCCCCTTCGGACGCTCGGTCTCTGCCGCCCAAACGCCGGAAACACGACGCAAACCCGCGCGGTCCACCGTGCTGTTCTTTTTGTGCGGCGGCGCATCCCACATTGACCTGTGGGACATGAAACCCGACGCCCCTGCAGAGTATCGGGGGGAATTTCGCCCCGTCCGCACCTCCTCGCCGGACATTCAGCTCTGCGAGCATCTGCCGATGCTCGCAAAAAACGCCCACCGCTTTTCGCTCGTTCACGGCGTCACCGATTTCGGCCGTGCCACCGGCGATCACCACGCGGGCTACTATTACAATCTCACGGGCCACGCTCCCGACCCCTCCTTTAAGCAGCTGGGAAATGACCGTCGCCCCTTCGCCAACGACTGGCCGCACATGGGCTGTGTTGTGGGGATGCGCGTCAAGGGGTCAGAGAAAATGCCAGGCGTCATCACCCTACCTCATAAACCAAGCAAGGCTCCGTATACGCGTCCCGGTCAGTTCGCCGGTCGGCTCGGGCTCGAATTCGATCCGTTCTTTCTCAATGGAAGTTTCGAACGTCCTTTGGAGTTTTCATCCCCTACCCTTTCATTCAGCGAGGGAGTTTCTTTGGAACGTATTCAGGACCGTAAATCAATTCTGGAGGCCGTTTCCGCGATGCGGCGTGAGCTCGACCATGATGCCGCGGTGCGAAACTACACCCATCAGCAGCAACGCGCTTTTGCATTGCTTTCCGCCGGAGGCACCGCAGGTGCTTTCGAC
>JBIKUM010000529.1:0-3447 GCA_044347585.1 Terrimicrobiaceae bacterium | reverse complement strand
TGAGTGCCATGATAGCGGGTGTGCTCTTGTGGACGGAGCAACACCACCGCAGCGCTTGCGACGGAGGGCCGAAGAGTCGCCAATTCTCCAATGCCGAGTTCTTGGCGGTTACCTTCAAGAATGGGCGGTCTTCGTATCGTCTTTGGATTTCATCCCAGACAAGGTAAGTATCTGGCAACTCCATATCCGTGTCGCTAAACACGACTATCACATCCAGTGGTAGTACCTTATGACATAGGTCGAGCAGTACCACCGAATCCTTGCCGCCGCTGAAGCCAATATAGACCGAGTCGCTTTTTCCCGCGTAGGCATCGTACATTTCTTTGATACGCTTGAGTGTGTCCGACACTAAAGCGGTCATAATATCACGGTTCTTCTCAACCATTGCTTCGACATCAACCGGAACCAGTTTCAATCTTCTTCTTGTATTAGCACCTTCGCGTGCACCATCATCCCAACACAAAGGTCCCTTCCATTCAATATCCAACGGTTTGCCGTAACCAGTCTTATTTAACTTCGCGATTTCTTCGCCACGATACAGATACACATTCTGTTTTGCCCAAAGGAGGGGGCGACGTTCCTCCGGATCGAACGCCAATCGCGCCTCAAACCCCGCGAGCGCTAGTTCCTCCGCGAAGACCGGACGGACTTCGCTCGCCACAAATTTCCCCGTTTGCGTCGTCAGGCGGTATCCGCCCGTACGCTTGTCCCAATCGTAACTATACATTCGCGCCGCCCTCCGGCACGCTGTTGTTCTTCTTGCAAGTGTCAAGATAACGACGTCGATATCTGATGTATTCCTTCACAGTTGAAACCGCAAAACCGCTCTCGCTTGAAACATTCTCCAGACTTTCTCCGTCTTTGATCTTTTGCTCCCACTCCGCGACTCGCGGATTGCTCCCGACGCTTTTTATTGCCTGCCACGTTTTTTGCGACAACAAATGCCCCCCCACTCCGATGATTTCTCTATCGCTATCCTGCATTTTGGCCGGTGGCGGCATTTCTTCCGTCTGACCTTCGTTCTTGTTGCCATCCCGCTCCAACCGCAAACGCCGATCCCACAACGTTTCGCCTTCGTAGCTGAAATAGCAATAACCATTTGCAGCCGACGCATTCAACAAATGGCTAGCCAACCCCGAGATCGTCCACGGTTTGCCGTCGTATTCCAAGTGATTGGAGTCATCAAGCACGGTGCAAGTGATTTGAGCATCTTTAGTGAATACCAGATTTGCACCCATCGGCACACCAAGGTTACGAAAGCGTGTAACCGGACCACGCACACGCCCTCCTGCAACGGAGTAGTCGTTTGCTTTTACTCCGTGTCTTGCCGTATTCGAAAAGACACCGTTCCCGCCTTGGTAGTGTTTCGCGCAGACGTGCATGAAGGTGCCGTTATCCGGCAAGCCGTATTCTTCGCGAAAGCGGAGGCGGTAAAACAAGTTCAGCGCGAATTCAAGGTTGGCTGCGGACACTTTCTCTTCAAGATCAACCAACGTATCTACTACTATCGTCAACTTCTCATCGAAATCTTCTGGCAGGTGGATCGCCTCCGCATTGCGCCAGCACGTCACCCCGCCGATTTCCACTTCATGGACTTCCGGCAGGAATTGCTTTCGGATGCCTACCAACGCCTCGGCGGTGAGGTGCGGCAACGCTTCTTCGACGTCATTAAAGGCCAGAGTTCCATCTGCCCCGTCAATCCGTCCGGCGATTATTTTCGAGGTTGCCGCCAGCCACTCGTCCAGTCTGAGCGGAGGCTGGAAACAGAAAAGACCGCGCCTTTCCCATACAGCCACCTTGAAACCAAGATGCCGCAGATAGGCCGCAAAGTTCTCAAGCGTGGATATATGGCGGAGTACGCCGTAAAAGCATTCAAACAGTCGTTCGACAGAGAAGCAGCCGTGCTCCATCAGCCATGTCGTCACCTGCTCTCGGAACGACAGCAGAAACTCATCGTCCGCGATCATCTCCCGGGAGAACCACAGCCCGTTTCCCATATGGAACATTTCAGATTTCAACTCTTCGGTCTGCTTGTCTTCTAAGGGGAATTTCTGCCGTAGCAGCCGCACCGCCATCGGATCGAACGACACTCCGCTAGGGTATTCCCGCGCCAAGGTCTTCAAAAGTTGATCAATCGTCATGCCGCACTCCATGCATGGGGCAGCCGCCAAGGCAACAAAACAAGCACATCAAACAAACTGTTTTTTTGCGTCAGTGACAAAGGCGCCCTCTTATCTCATGAGAAAAAATCCATCATCCCGAAAAAATGTCCAACACCGAAGAGCCAACAAGCATACCTCAGAACAAAATCGGAAGTCCACCCAGGTCCGGTCATCCTTTCACCTCAACTCCTGCAAAAAGGGTGGTGCCGACATCCATCAGCAATCGTCGTGTGAAAAATAGCAGAATCAGGGAGCAAAGACCAGCATCAATCCCACGGATAGAGAGAATAAACGCTCAACAGAGCGACTGGCTCGTAGGGCCTGTGGGGCAACAGGTCGCGCCGGGTCGGTCTTCCCTTCATCCCGCCTCTTTCGCCATCAGTCGGATCTCCTTTCGGACATCATCACGCAGTGCTTTCGGACTCAGAACTTGGACATCGTGTCCCCAAGAGAGGATCCAACGCTGGACCTCGTAGAGCCCCTTGGCCGGAAAACTCAGTTCGACCTCGCCAGTCCGGCGGCGGCGAAGCAACTGTCCGGGGTGCCATTCCCGTTCCCCGACCCACCGGGCTGCGGATTGGGAAAACAGCAGGCGCACCGTGTGGGCCTTGCATGCCCCGGCGAACCGTCCAAAGGTGTCCGCCAGAAGATTCCGGGGGTTGAAGTCGGCCGGAATCTGGAATGCGGACGGGGTGACGGTCGCCCGTTCGATCCGGGCCATGGAAAACTGCCGGATATCCGTATTCCCCTCGTGCGTGCCGAACAGATACCATTCGCCCTGCAAGTTGGCGACGTGCAAAGGATTCACCCGCGACTCCTTGGGCGCCTCCTCCGGCGTCATGTCGGCCGTGCGGTAACACATCAGCAGCGTCCGCTGCTCGCACAAACCCCGGATCACGGCCATCCAGTTCTCCGGCGTGACGGGACGGGCGGGTGGACCCCGGAAGGAGAACCGGTTGTAGAGATCCTCGGGCCGCACCCGCACCTTGTCGGGGAGCATCCCAGCCAGTTTTTCGAATATCTGGGCCAACTGGCGCGCGATCGGGGTGCCGCGATATTGCTCCAGCACCCGCGATCCCAGCAGCACGGCCAAGATCTCGCCCTCCGAGACCACCAGTGCCGGCATCGCCCAGGCCTCCTCGGTGAACCGGTACGCTTTTTTGGTCCGGTCATAAGCGATCGGCGCGTGCATCTGGTCGCGCAGAAAGTCGATGTCCCGCTGCACCGTCTTCTGCGACACCCCCCATTCCGCCGACAGCGTCAGGGCGTTGACCGCCTGCCGCTC
>JBIKUM010000435.1:0-3454 GCA_044347585.1 Terrimicrobiaceae bacterium | reverse complement strand
CGGGAACGCTTCCGCCGCCTCCTGAGGGGATTGCTTCCGGGGGGACCGGACTCCATTCCCCTTGTTTGGATCTGAGTTGTGCTCCATCCCCAAGACGGAAGCCGGGCAACCACCCGAACTTTTCGAGCGGCAAGCCAACCTCCCGAGATCCGTGGATTTGTGAATGGCCACCTTCTCGACATCCACACGCTATCCTAACGAATGCGACCCTGCCCGGCCCTTTCCGTCTTGGGGTCGATCCGAGGCGCACCTTTGTGTGTCCGGTTGCCCAAAAATATCTTGTGAAAACAAGAAACAAAACAGGCGTGTCGGAATGGGATGCCGGAGGCATCCCGGCCCGTAGCCGGCGGTCAAGCGTGGGTGACTCCCGGGGGTTTGGTTACCCCCCTCAAAGCACCCCGCCAGTGGGGCAAGCAGCTCTTCCTCACGAAGAATCGCTCCCCAAAAGAAATTCCGAGCAACGTGTATCGAGCAAACAACCCTGCTGGCATCCCTCCAGGATACCCACATTGGGGGAGTTCACCGGTGGCGTCGCTGCCGCTCCACCCACCGGCTACAGGCTCGGATGCCTCCGGCATCCTTAAACAATGGGCTCCATTGACAACCCGCTCCCAACTTCGCCGAGGTTAGGAGTCGCTCCACCCGACCCCCTCAGGAGTTGCTCTGTTTACCCCGCTTTTTCACCTTCAACTTCGGAGTTCGGGGTAAATTTCCCCTGGGAGCGTCACGGCGGGCCTCAGCAGGATACCCTCTGCGGTGGTCTCGGCGGTGATGTCGCCTTGGGGGCGGATCGCGGCGGCTTTGGGCAGTGCTGCGGGGAGCGCTATCGTGCCCTGGCTGGAGACAGAGAGCTTCACTTGCATTTCTGAAAGGTACAGAAAGGCACAAGCTCTTTGAGGCGGGCACGCATGAGGTGCCCCACGCCGAAGTCACCTTGAAATTTCCATTGTGCTCTGATAATGTAGCACAATAAAGACGGCCTCCGTTCGAGATCTCCGCAACCACTACTCGCGCCTCCTGGCGTGGATCTCCGCCGGCGAAGAAATCACCATCACCCAGCGGGGCAAGCCGGTCGCCCGGTTGAGTCCTGCGCCAGCCTCGTCCGACTTGGAAAAGGTGGACTGGAATCAAAGCGCTGCGGTGGCCCGGGACCGGTCTCAGGAGATCCGTCCAAGCGCAAGTGAATCTTCCAAACTCCTGAAAGAAGCGGGGGGCAGATGGTAGTTTTTGCGGACACGAGTTTTCTTTTTGCAGTCTACGGGAACGATGCACACACGCCCGTGGCCTTGAGTTGGCTTCGCGAGACCGGGCAAAAGGTGTGCATTTCCGAACTGGCTGACTTCGAGCTTTGCAATGCGCTTCGATTCGCGGAGTCCGCGGGGCGTCTGGGTTCCGGGGATGCGGCCCGGTTTCTATCCCAGTATGAGTCTGACTGCGCGGCGGGCAGGCTTCGGCTGGAAATTTGCAATCTGGCTGACGTCGTCCGCGAGGCCAAACGGCTCTCGGGCATGTACACGGCGGAAAAGGGGCATCGTGCGTTTGACATACTGCATGTTGCCACTGCGATTTCTCGGCGAGCCGACCGGTTTCTGACTTTCGACGCGAACCAGAAGAAACTCGCAGAGGTCGAGGGCGTTCAGGTCCCGTTTTAACCGGCCTGGATGCAGCAAGTTTTCCGGTCGCAAAATCCGTTTGCTCACCCAACTCACCGAGACTGCGGCACCCAAACAGACCGCGGGCCGCTCAAAAAGCCCGACCGCTGCACCGCTGCACGAAGTCCTCTGAACCCGGCAGCAAGCGCTGAAACACGTCAGCGCCCCACGTGCCGACAAAGCGCGGACGGAAATCCGGTCTTGCTGCAACCGCCAGCACCGGATTTCTGCTACCCCTCTTTCAAAATCCGGAAATAAAATTTACCCGATTTCTTGAACCGGCATTTTTTGAGTCCACGAAAAGCCGTCCAAAACCGCTAAAGCGTAATTTCAACATCTCGATTGATGCCGCCCAGTTCGTCTTTTTACAAAAGTCTCTTGGCTGCGAGTCAGGGTAATCCGGGGGACGGGTTTGACGCCATCCGCCTTGGTCACGCCGCCATACTTTGGAGGGAAATCAAAAAACAAGCTTTCTCCGAGGAGGATGTGGAGTCTGGCGATCTGGATTTATGCAACCAAATCTGGAGTTGTGCGACCGCAGTTTCAGACCTTCGGAAGAGCGTTCTGGAAAACGTAAAGCTCCGTGTTTCAGGCAGCGTCCCTTTCGATTCGTCTTTCAGGCTGGAGGATTTGGCCATCCTTCACGAGAGCCACCTTTTTAAGGTGATGCTGCTGGTCATTTACTCCTACCGGAACCCTGCGGATCAGCAGTCGGAATCTGCGCCGGAACAAATCGCAACGTCGCTTCTCGACCTTTATGCCGACCGGTTTGAGGCCCCTGTTTCGGTGCCGGTCGACGATGCTTTGGAAACAGAGCTCATTTCGGTACTTCCAGCGTCCCTCTGGCATCGGCTGGCAAGGTGCACGACGGAGGCCGAAAAACGTGGGGAGCTCGCACGGCGGCACTACAGCACCTCGGGGGATTGGGAGGGCCTTTTGATCTATGAGCTCAGTCGTGAATCTGCTGAAGCTCTCGTTACTCGGTTTGATCTCTGGATGCTTGAAATCATCCTCCAGAAATTTTGTGGCACGGTTTTCGGAGACTCGGCAGTCACCCAGATCCTCTTGGCTCTCGCGCGGGAAGGTCAGTTTGATGCGTGCGATTCTCTTTTCCCAAAGTTACCCGAAAACAGATTGGGGGACGATCTTTGGTTTGCATTGGCCCAGTGTGCCGCCGAGCAGGATGAATCCCTGTGGGCATCGGAGTATGCGGAAAACATCGCTTCAGCTGTTCTTTCAGCAGCAGCGCAAGCCACTTCAATTTTCCATGACGCGAGGCGAGGACGGGTGAGCCCTTCCCAAGTTGACGAATTAACCCGCCTGTTGTCCGTCCATCGATCGATGGAAGCTCCCGACCAGATACAAACAGAACAGGACCTGAGTCAAAAACCTCTGGTGGACCTCCGTACGCTTTCCAAGGCGGTGACCGATGCCCGGTTCGAGGTCGCCTTACGCCTGGGCGAGGAGAAAGCCTTTGAGCATGCCCTCAAAGCGCTTGAGCGGATTGAATGCCAACAGAGTAAATATGCGGCCCTCTGGAACTTGTGCCGAGCGTTGGAGGACACTCCGAACGTGCGCTTGGATGATTCGTTTTTAGACAGGCTGGCGGAGGTCGCGATGCAGTTCCGCTGCAGCGAATACTTCAGCAGGGGGGTGGAGTTTGTTTTGGAGAGTTTGTCCCGGATGCAATACGCCCGTTGTCAGGAATATGCGATCGAACTTGCCGCTCGTCTCGATGGCCCCTCCTTGGAGCTCGATGGAACCTGCCGCCTACTGGACTGCTGCTTCGAAAACAGGGCGTT
>JBIKUM010000205.1:0-5673 GCA_044347585.1 Terrimicrobiaceae bacterium | reverse complement strand
TGGATAAGCGAACTCCATGGAACTGCGGAAGGTGACGCCAATATCTTGGAGAGCGAAGCCTTGGATGAGGCCACCGAGAATGAGGACAGAGACGGCGAGGAGGACACCAATCGTGGCAAGCCAGAAGTGCCAAGATATGAGGCACGATGAAGGCCATTCCTTACCGGTGAGGCGAGGCACAATGTAATAGATGGCGCCAAATGCCGTCATGCTGAAGAATCCGTAGTAGCCGAGCAAGTTCAGGGCACGCGTGATGTCCGAGAAGTTTGTCACAGAGCTTACGGCAGGCAAGGAGTTGATGGCGGTAAACACCCAAGTGAAAACAAGCATCGAAACGCCTGTGATGGTGAATCGAAGCGCGGGACTCCAACTCATTGCCGCGTAGTGGCCATCCAGCGTGAAGTGGAGATTCAGGGCGACGGCGAGTGCCGGAATAATCATCATAACACTGGCCGCAACTCCTACGCTAACCATCCAAGCGGGAAGAGGACCACCAATGAGGCGACTGGTTCCCGACCATGCACCGAAGAGAAGAAGTGACCAGAAGGCGACAAGGCTGAGGTGATTGCTATTAATCGGGCGACCAACGGCTTTCGGTATAAGATAAAATGCAGCCGCCAACCCCATGGGTGCGAGCCAGAGGTTGAAGAAGCCACCGGCGAACCAAGCGGCGATGGCGGGTTGGGCGCTGGCTTGGATGGGATGCCAGACGAGAAGTTGGCTGGCCGTAGCGTAAAGCCAGGGGAACGAGAAGAATCCAGCCACCAAGAACCACTGGGAGACATAGAGCGGTCCGGACTTGCGGTGGTTGAAGGTAACAATGGCCCAGACGGCGATCAAAATGAAGGCCAACAAGAGGATGTGGGTCGAGTAGCCTGGGAAATTGAGGTGCGAGATCGAGGTGTTGTCACCAACCAAGATACCTGCAACTCCGACAAATGTGCCGATGTTCCAAATGATGCCTGCGGCCAGGAGGCTCTTGTAGCGAGCGAGCTCCACACGGCAGAGGCGGGCGGTGAGCCAGAGACCGATGCCGATCGCAGCGGGTGTGGCCCAGCCAAAGGCCAGGGCATTAACGGAGACCACGCTGGTGCGGCCGTAGGTGAGGAGCGCGCATCCATCAAGAAAACAAGGCCATACGAGTTTGATGGCGCTAATCAGTTCAAAAACGGAGCCGAAGAGCAACCAGAAGATGGCTGAGCCGAAAAAGAGAATCACCGGAGCGGCGACCGAGGCGTCGATGGTCGCGCGTTCGGCGCTATTAAGAGTGTCCGGCTGGCTGGACTGGTCGTTACTCATTGATTGGCTTGTTTTTTGGTTTTGGCCGGTTTGGAGGAGCCGGACTCGACGGGAGCGGCCAAGACATTCGATGAGGTCTGGCTTGCGGCTGTCGGCTCGCTCGGAAGGTTATCGGCTGCGTACGCTACGGGGCTTGATGCGGGCGTGGAGGCTGGAAGTGGTTTGCCAGTAGAATCCAGAACGGGGTAGGCTGCCGCTGGCTTTTTGGCATTCAAGTCTGCAATAACGAGTGTCATGGCCTCGGCAATCGGAATCTGGACAGATCCCTTGGGTTGATCGATCCAGGCGTAAGTATTGAGCTTGATCTCGTTCTCCGCTTTGAGATCTGCGAGGTTTTTTACACGCTCGGCGTCGCGGGCCGGGTCTTCGGGATCAAGTGTGGAATTGGATTTCCCGAGGAAAAGGGAATTCATGACGAAGAAAAGGCCGAGGCCGATCACGGCGGCAACAAAAATCCAGAAGACAGGTTTTTTCTGTCCGGCTGAATTTTCGTGATGAGTGGTGGCGGATTGCATCAGTTTTTGAGAGCGATGGAATTTTTGAGGCGTGGGTCACGCAGCGGCCAGAGCGGTGCGTCGCCGAGGCGTTTGAGGAATGTCGCCGCGAGTGTGCAACCGATGGCAACGAGGCAGGCAAAGTCGAGCCAGCTGAGTTGGACGCCCGCTTTATGAAGTGCGGGGAGGACAACGACATAGATGTCCAGCATGTGCATGGCCAGAATCCACAAAGCCATGCCGCAAAGGAATGCGGGGCTCTTTTTACCCATATTGGAAAGCAGGAGCAGGAAGGGGACGAAGAAGTGTCCCACCACGAGGGCCGTGCTCAGGATTTGCCAAGTCTCCGTGTTGCGACGCAGGAAGTAGGTGGTTTCCTCTGGGATGTTTGCATACCAGATGAGCATGTATTGGCTAAAGCCAATGTAGGCCCAGAAGATCGTGAACGCCAGCATGAGCTTGCCCATGATATGATAATGCTCAATGGTGATGACATTTTTGAAGTAACCCGCATTGCGCAGGGCTGTAATGATCAGAACCAACACACAGAGGCTGCTCAGGGCGGTGCCGGCGAAGATGTAGACGCCCCACATGGTTGAGAACCAGTGGTAGTCGAGGCCCATCAGCCAATCGATGGCGGCGAAGGTGAGGCACACCGCAAAGAGGGGCAGGCTGCCGAATGTGATCTTGCGGTTCAGGAGCGTGTATTTTGCGGCTCCGGAAGTGTCTTGCTTGATGGAATTTCTGCGAAGCCAGAGGCTGGCTACGGCAAAGAAGATGAAATAAAAGGCAGCGCGGATCCAGAAGAATTCTTTCGTGAGATACGGCCATTTCTCATCAAGAAGGATGTCTTGGCCGGGGAGTTTTGTCATCCAATACCAAAGTTTCGGGGCCACGAAGATCAATGGGATGAAAAGAATTCCCATGACAACCAATAGACTGCCAATGTTTTCCATCTGGCGACGAACCACGACGCTCCATTCGGCATCCACCGCATGGTGAACGAGGGTCCAGAACAGACCACCCATGCAAATGGTGAGGAAGAATGTGAAGGCGAAGAGGTAAGAGAAGGCAAACTGTTTGGTCTCGGTGAAAGCTCCGAAGGCGACTGCACCAAAGGCGACGAGCGCGAGGGCTACGAGACCGAGAAAACGACCGCCGACATGCTTGTAGTCGAAGGTGTGGCTGCCGGGTTGTGATGGTTCGTGTCCGCTCATTTTGTCTGCGATTCTAATTTTGCCCGTTCGGTGGCTGGAACATCATTGATCGTCGCACCGCCTTGGGATTTCTGAAGTGCACGCATGTAGGCGATGATGGCCCAACGGTCTTGCACTTGAATGCGGTCGCCGTAACCCATCATAGTATTCTTGCCGTGGGTGATCGTGTTAAAAATCTCTCCATCCGCCATGTCACGAATGCGTTGCTGGTTCAGATTGGCGATGGCGACGAGACCGTATTTTCCGGCGATGCCATTTCCGGCGCCGGTGGCTCCGTGGCAGACCTTACAAGAGATCGCATAGCGCTCCTGGCCGCGAGCGATGAACTCGGGAGTCACTTCCATTGGCATGCCTGTGCCCCACTGGTTGTCGAAGCGTCCGGTATCAAAATAGGAGACGCCTGACGAGAACTTGACTTGCTTGTAAGGGCTCTCGGACTCACCGGTCGAACCATCGACTGGTTTGTGCTGCGGCATGGCGTAGCCGAGTGGCACGGTGCCGGCGATTGGTTCGCGGTTCGCGCGGCCATCAGCGTAGAAGCTGCTTGGGGTCTGGGCTTTGACCTTTGGCTGATGATCCATGTCCGGGAAAATCTCAAACGGCGGCTTGGTCGACTTTTGACCACGGAAACCGGCCACACTCACTACGAGCACAACCAACAAAACGAATGTGTAGAAGAAGTATTTCAGCATGATCGTCTAATCGTCGTGAATGGTGGTGATGTTAGTCCCGCCGAGGGACTCTAGGAAGTCACTGACGGAGCGGGATGAGAACTTCGGGTCATTGGCTTCGATGGCGACGAAGAATTTATCCTCCGTCACGAGTTTGAATCGGTCCCAGTTGAAAAGTTGGTGATTCAGACGCGGCAAGCCATTCAGGAGGAGCATTCCAAACACAGCGGTGAAGGCCGAGAGCAGAATGGTCAACTCGAACATGATCGGAAAAAATGCTGGAACAGTGTAGAGGTTGGTCGGTTTTCCGGCCACGATAAGCGGGTAGAGGAACGACGAAGTGCCGAATTCCAGAGTCACAGCAGTGAGAAAGCCGGTCAGGCCGCCAAGGAAGACGAGTTTGCCGAGGATCGAGCGCTTCATGCCCATAGCCTCATCCATCCCATGGATCGGGAATGGGGAAAAGACATCCCATTTTTGGAATCCGGCATCGCGGATTTTTTCAGCGGCCTTGTAGAGGTCGCGGGCGCACTGAAATTCAGCGGCGATGCCGTAAACTTGAGACGATGTGTTGCCGACAGCATTCATTAATGATGAGCCTCCCCATGGTGTGGATCCGCCTCTGGCAGAACTGCTTTAACTTCAAACATACAGATCATTGGAAGGAATCGGATGAAGAGAAGAAAGAGGGTTCCGAAAAGACCAAAAGTTCCGATGAATGTGCAGATGTCAACCCAAGTCGGGTGGAACATGCCCCATGCCGATGGGGTGAAGTCGCGGGCCAGCGTGGTGGCGATGATCACGAAGCGCTCGAACCACATGCCGGCGTTCGGGAATTGAACGATAATCCAGACCCAGACGAGGTGTGTGCGGAAGTATTTAAACCAGAAGAACTGCGGTGAAATGACGTTGCAGAACATCATGGCCCAGTAAGCCCACCAGTAGGGACCGAAGGCACGATACCAGAAAGCGGCGCGCTCGTAAGGATTTGCTCCATACCAAGCGATGAAGAGTTCCATCAGGTAGGCGTAACCGACGATCGAACCCGTGAGCAGGATGATTTTGCACATCTTGTCCACATGGTTCACGGTCACGAGGTCGTGGAGTGGTTTGTAGATCGCGCAAGCCGGGATCATGATGGTGAGCACCATCGCAAATCCACCGAAGATAGCTCCTGCCACGAAGTATGGCGGGAAGATGGTGGTGTGCCAGCCTGGAACCACCGAGGTCGCAAAGTCGAAGGAAACGACCGAGTGCACGGAGAGCACGAGCGGCGTCGAGAGGCCGGCGAGGATGAGGTAGGCCATTTCGTAGTGGCGCCACTGGCGGTTGCCGCCGCGCCATCCGAGGGCAAGGACGCCGTAGATGAATTTGCGAATCTTAGTCTTGCAGCGATCGCGCAGGGTGGCCAGATCGGGGATCAGGCCGGTATACCAAAAGAGAACAGAAACGGTGAAGTAGGTCGAAACCGCAAACACGTCCCAGAGGAGCGGCGAGCGGAAGTTTTGCCAGATCGCATTGGCATTTGGCACGGGAGCCAGCCACCAAGCCATCCAGACGCGACCGACGTGGAGTGCAGGATAAATACCGGCGCACACCACCGCGAAGAGGGTCATGGCCTCGGCGGCGCGGTTGATCGAGGTGCGCCACTTCTGGCGGGTCAGGAAGAGAATGGCCGAGATGAGAGTTCCTGCGTGGCCGATACCGATCCAGAACACGAAGTTTGTGATATCCCACGCCCAGCCTACGGGGTGGTTGTTTCCCCAAACGCCTACACCTGTGGAAATAAGGTAGGCGAGGAGTGCCAAGCAAACGAGCGTGAGCGGGATGGTGAATCCCATGGAGACATACCACCAAGTGGGAGTTTTCCCTTCGACGATAGAGCTGATGTAGGTGCTGATCCAGCCCATGGTGCGCTCATTCAGGACGAGCGGTGGACGGACGAGCTGTTTATCCTCCGCCGTGAGGGGCTCGTTGTGTTCGGCTGTAGCT
>JBIKUM010000236.1:0-4818 GCA_044347585.1 Terrimicrobiaceae bacterium | reverse complement strand
GACATTGGTCAGGAAGCTGTTAGTGGCCGGCGGGGGCGTGGGTTGCGCCGTGTGGCGGTTGAGCGTTGTGGGAATCGTGCGCTGCGCCGTGGGCATCGCCGTGGTGGCCAGAGCCGTTGGCCATTCCGACTTGATCGGCACCTGGCATTTTCGGATTCGGGTTTTTGATGCGGGCCAAGTAAAGGACGCGCGGCGTGACATTGAGATACTTGAACATCTCGTAGCGGCGTGGGCTCTTGCGCATTTTGGAGACTTCGCTCTTCGGATTGGCGATGTCGCCAAAGACGAGCGAGTCGTTCGGGCAAGCTTGTTGGCAAGCCACCTTAAAGGAAGCGACTGGCGTTTCGCTGGCTGGAGTCGGTCCGGCTTCCACGAGGCGGGAGATTTTGGCCTCCTCAATACGCTGGATGCAGAAAGTGCACTTCTCCATGACGCCGCGCATACGAACCGTGACATTCGGATTCTTGGCCATCTTGAGACTGTCCGCCATGCCTTTCTTGGCAAGCGGGCCCCAGTAGAGTTCGTCGATCGGCCGTTGGTTATAGTCGAAATAGTTGAAGCGGCGAACTTTCCACGGGCAGTTGTTCGCGCAGTAACGCGTTCCAATGCAGCGGTTGTAGGCCATGAGGTTCAAGCCATCCTCGCTGTGAACTGTGGCGTTCACCGGGCAAACGGTTTCGCAAGGTGCATTTTCGCAATGCTGGCACATGACGGCCTGCGTGAGCATTTCAGGATCTTCGGCATCCCCCGCGAAGTAGCGGTCGAGGCGTATCCATGCCATGTCGCGGTTTTTGCGGACTTGTTCTTTGCCAACGACAGGGACATTGTTCTCTGCCTGACAGGCGACAACGCAGGCGTTGCAACCGGTGCAAGTATTGAGATCCACCGTCATTCCCCACTGTTCCTTCGAGGTCAGTTCGGGATGGGTGTAGAGAGAAATATTTGGTGGGATGTGACTATCCATGCCCATCTTTTGGGCGAAGGCATTGTCTTTAGCGTAGCGGTCAACCGTTCCCTCACGGACGAGATCGCGGCCTTCCATGCTGCGATGCTCTTGGGTTTGAGCCATCGGGTAGTCGCGGTTCGTGACCTTAAGACTCACTCCGCTGAGGAAAAGCATGGAGTCGGAGGTGCGAAGCGGATAAGCATCGAAACCAACACCATCCATCAGAGCGGAAACGCCCTTGCGTCCGTAACCGAGGGCGATCGAGAGCGAGTCGTCAGCGTGGCCGGGAGCGACTATCGCTGCGGCTTCGATGGTTTTTTTGCCATCGGAAATTTCGACGATGTCGGCAACGAGGTCGTAGTTGACATCGTTGCCCATCTTCTCGGCTATATCACCGAGGACATTGAAGTTGTTGGCTTTGATGCCAAGCTTTTTGGCCGTGGCTGGGCTCACGAGCACCGCGTTATCCCAAGTCAATTTGGTGACAAAATCCGGAGTCTCGACGAGCCAGGAGTTGTTGGCATAGCGTCCATCGTCCACGCTGGGGCTTTGGAGGAAAACGAGTTCCAAGGCATCTCCTTTCGCGGGCTGGGCTTGTTTGGCGAGTGCGGCGGCCGTGGTGGCGTTGAAGGCAATCTTGGCTGGAGCAAAAGCGGAGTCCGGCAGGAAACCATCGCGCAGGAAGGCATTCCATGACTCGTCGCTAGCACCTTTGGCGACTTTATTAAAGGTCGCACGAACGAGGGCCGGGCCTTCTGGCGCGGCGGAGCCGGAGAGTTTATTGAGCAGTTCGATTTCGGAGACGCCATTCCAGAGAGGAAGGATCATCGGCTGCACCGAAGTGTAGGTGCCGTCGAAAGTGCGGATATCGCCCCAAGTCTCCAGGAAATGGGCGGCGGGCACATGCCAGCGGCAGGCCTTCGCGGTTTCATCCTCGAAAAGGCCGAGGTGGACCGTGTTTGGGACTTTGCCGAGGAGAGCGGTGAAATCGAGGTTGGACGGAGCGTTTTGAGCTGGATTGACGCCGAGCAAGAAGAGGTTGTTGACGCTACCCTTGTTGATCGCGGCGGCAAGGTCTTCGATGGAAGCGGCGTCGCGGGAGTCGGTTTTGACTGGCTTAAGGGTGACGCCGATGTTGCCGAGGGCGCTATTGATCGCGTTGACGAGCGTCTGGAGCGGGGCCGGGGTGAGCGGGCCAGCGAGGACGATCGAGCGGCCGGTGTTCGCGGCGAGATCAGCGGCGCATTCTTTGACCCAATCCGCATTGATGGCGGCTTTCGACTCGGGGAATGCTTTGGCAACGGCTGCGAGGTTCGCGTCGTTGGTTTTAGCTGCAACGGCGAGGGCCAACTGGCGGGTGAATTCGCCAAGTTCGGACGCCTTGCAACGCAGGCGGTGATCCGCCATGCCGCCGGTGACCGTGAAGTGGTTCTCCACGGCGTAGAGGCGGTTCATTTGGGCGCCTTCCTGATCGGGACTGCGGCGTGCGGCGAAGCCTTGGGCGAAACCGATGCCGGTCTCGATAGGATTCAAGAAATCACTACCAATCGCGAGGACGATGTCAGCGCGTTTAAAGTCAGGAACAAGGCGGATATTCGGGCCGAAGGAAGCTTCGTTCGCCTCGATGGTCGCCGTGGGGGCGAGAGGATCGTATTCCGCCCAAATGAGTTTCGGGAACTTTGCTTCCAGCGCGGCACGCAGACGGTCGCGGGTGGGCGAGCTTTTCGACTCGGACAGAATGGCGAGGCCCTCACCATTGCTGTTGGCGATGGACTGAATGAAGGCGCCGAAAGCGGCGGCGTCCGAGGCTTTGCCTTTTTCTGTGATCTGCTTCGAGCGGTGCGGATCGTATAGATTGAGGATTTCAGCTTGGGCGAAGCTGTCCGTGCCGCCATTGCTGAAGGGATGAAGCGGATTGCCTTCCAGCTTTGTGGGGCGTCCATCGCTCGTGGTGGCAATCAGCGGAACCGCGCCGTAGCGGGCGGGCATGGAGGTGGCGTAGTAGAGGAACTTGCCGGGAATGGCGTATTCCACACCTTTTGTGAAAGGAACAAGGTAGGACTCTGGACGGCGGCAACCAGCCAAGCCCACACCGGCGAGGGCGATCGAAGCGCCCATGAGTTTCATGAACTCACGCTTCGAGAGGCCACTGTCCTGATAGACATCGGCTCCGCGTGGGAACTCGGTCTGCAGGTGTTTCAAGAATTCCGGATCGTTCTCGCGCTCGCGAAGGCTGCGCCAGATGCGCGGGTTGGTCTCCGGGGCCGGGTGGTTCAAATTTTTCTTCATCGGTGGCAACCTCCGCAAGTGACGGGCGGGTTGACTTCCCACTCCTCTTTAAACTTCAGGCCGATTTCGCGCTGGGTGGTATCCTCAGCCGGTTTCCAAGCCATGTTGTAGATTTCCGAGGGCGGACGGAGGTGATTTTCAGGTGCGCGGTGGCAGTCGAGGCACCAGGACATGCTCTGCGGCTCGTGCTGGTAGACGACCTTCATTTCATTCACCGCGCCATGGCAGCTGTAGCAGCTCACGCCACGGTTCACATGGACGGCGTGGTTGAAATAGGTGTAGTCGGGAACTTGGTGGATGCGGACCCAGTTCACAGGCTGGCCGGTCTTCCAGCTCTCGCGCACGGCGGCGAGCTTCGGACTGTCGGCCTTGATCTGCGTATGGCAGGCCATGCAGGTCTGGGTGGTCGGGACATTCGAGTGCGAGGCGACCTCGACGAAGCTATGGCAGTAGCGGCAATCCATGCCGAGCTGCTGCACATGGATCACATGCGAGAAGGGCACGGGCTGGTTCGGCTCGTAGCCGACCCGCGTGTATTTTGGAGTGAAGTAATAGGTGAGCCCGCCCGCAATGGCGGTGACGAGCGCACCGGCGCAAATGACCAGCTTCAGCGGAAGCCAGTTTGTCCATTTTGGAAAAAAATTCGCCATTGATCAGAGCGTCACAATCGAAAGTTTGAGTCCGTGTATCCGTTGGGTTGACGCAGTCTTGAGAAATGCCACACCGCGAAAATTGGCGCGATGGGAGTTTGCGTGGAGGCTGCGGATGGAATACATGATTTTTTGAAAGTCCGGTATGTCTCCAAATTCTTTCCATCCTGTCAATAAATTCAGTGAAATTTCTTTTTGGGTCAGGACTCTCCTGATGGCGGTTTTTCTGAACGCCGCCTGCTTGACAAGCCACGCGCAAACGCAGGCCCAGCCTGAATTGCCAATCACGAAGCTCTCAATCGGCGGCAAAACGATCCGCGCGGAAATCGCCGACGAGGAGCACGAACGCGCAGCAGGGCTCATGTTCCGCAAGGAACTCGCAGACGATACCGGCATGCTTTTCATCATGCCGCAAACGGGTCCAGTTGCTTTCTGGATGCGAAATACGGAGGTGCCGCTGACCATTGCCTACATCGCGCCGAACGGTGCGATCATGGAGCTTCACGACCTCGAGCCGTTCAATGAACGACCTGTGCCAAGCAGCTTCCCGCACATCGCCTACGCGCTTGAAATGCCACGCGGATGGTTCACCAAAAATAATATCTGGCCCGGCGAACGGGTGGTGGGATTGCCGAAGGCGGGCGGGAAGTAACGGCGCGGGTCGTGCTCATGGGAGGGGCATCGTCCCGCATGCCCCACTTTTCAGCCGCGAAGCGGCGTTGGCGCACGGCGTGATGGGGACGGGGCGGCGTGGTTGCCTCGCGCTACAATCTTGGGACAAGCCGGAGGTTGTCCCTCCCAGGATCACATTCGCAGTTCGTGGATCTCTCCTTGATGGGGCCAGTCTTCGGTTTTCTGGCAGAGGCCGTGGCGCACGGGGTTGTTGCGCACATAGTCCCATTTTTGGTTGTAGCTTTCTTCGGCGCGGAGGCG
>JBIKUM010000412.1:0-3470 GCA_044347585.1 Terrimicrobiaceae bacterium | reverse complement strand
TTCCGGAACTCCTCAAGGGCGAGATCCTGGAGAATGTGGCCCGGGGGATCGACTGCGAGATGGTGCGTCAGCCCCACGGCGTCTGTGTGGGGATCTGCCCCTACAACTTCCCGGCGCTGGTCCCGATGTGGATGTTTCCGCTCGCGATTGCCTGTGGAAACACCTTCATCCTCAAGCCCAGCGAGAAAGTCCCGCTCACCGGCATCCGGTTGATTGAGCTACTGCAGAAGGCCGGCCTGCCTCCCGGGGTTCTTAACGTGATCCACGGTGGCCGCGAGTGTGTCGACGCTCTGCTGACGCATCCGCTGGTCCGGGCGATCTCCTTCGTGGGTTCATCGCCTGTCGCTAAGTACATCTACGAAACGGGGAACCAGCACGGGAAGCGGGTCCAGGCTGCTGGTGGAGCCAAGAACTACGTGTTTGTCTTGCCGGATGCCGATTTTGGAAACTCCGTGACCGGGTTAGTTGACGCTGCCTTTGGTTGTGCCGGGCAGCGCTGCATGGCTGGTTCCACGGCCGTGACCATCGGCAAGGCGGCCGAGCGGCTGTTGGATCCTCTGTCCAAGGCGGTGAAGGCGATCGATGTTGGTCCCACGGACCGCGAACACGGACAGCGGATGGGGGCGGTGATCAGTCCCGACCATCTGAACCGGATCAAAGGGTTGATCGATTCCGGGGTGAAGGAAGGAGCCTCCTTGGTAGTGGACGGAAGAAAGGTCCAGGTGAAGGCGGAACCCAACGGTTTTTATCTGGGGCCGACAATCATCGACAAAGTTCGCACCGGGATGGAGATCGCCAAGGAGGAGGTGTTCGGCCCCGTCCTCAATATCATGCGCTTCGATGACCTTGAGGCGGCGATCGAGATGGCCAACGCCACCCCCTTCGGCAACGGCGCCTGCATTTACACCCAGTCGGGCAAGGCCGCGCGGGAGTTCAAGCACCGGATCAAGGCCGGCATGGTCGGGATCAATGTCGGCGTTCCTGCTCCGCTGGCCTACTTTCCCTTCAGTGGATGGGACTACTCCTTCTTCGGGGACCTGCACCTGCAGGGCAAGGAGGCGATTTTGTTCTACACCCGGGCGAAGGTGACGACGACGCGCTGGTTCCGGTACGGCGAAGGCGATATCTGGCATAAGGAGTAGGCGGTGGCGCTCCTGATCCGCCACGGCGAGATCGTGAACGCCGACTCCCAGGCTCACGCTGACGTCCTCGTCGAGGGCGAGACCATCACCCGGATCGGGAAAAACCTCGAAGCCCCGGCCGGGGCGACGGTTATCGATGCCAAGGGCAAGTACGTCTTTCCCGGATTCATCGATCCCCACGTCCATATCCATCTTCCGTTCATGGGTACGCTGGCCAAGGACACCTACGAGACGGCCAGCAAGGCGGCCCTCGCCGGAGGAACCACCACCCTGATTGAAATGATCTGTCCTTCACGGGGGGACGATCCCTTCGGCTCCTACGAATTGTGGCGGAGCAAGGCAGAGGGAAAGAGTGCCTGCGACTTCACTTTCCACATGGGGGTGACCAAGTTTGATGGCAAGACAGCCGACCAGCTGAAAAAAATCGTCCAGGTGGGCGTGGCCAGCTTCAAGGTCTTTCTCGCCTACAAAGGCGCTTTCGGGGTCACCGATGAGGAGCTCTATCAGACCCTTAAACTCGGTCGCCAGCTGGGGGTGATCACCACCGCCCACTGTGAAAATCCGGAACTGATCGCCGTCCTTCAGCAGGAGTTGCTCGCCGCGGGTAAAACCGGTCCGGAGTACCATCACGAAAGCCGGCCGCCGTTGGTCGAGGCCGAGGGGGTGCATCATCTCATGACTTTTGCCGAGATGACTGGGGCCCATGTCTACGTGGTGCATCTCAGTTGTGAGGAGGCGTTACGGGAGGCCACCCGGGCGCGAGAGAGGGGGGTGAAGGCCTGGGTGGAGACGCTCATCCAGTATCTCGTCACGGACAAGACGTTTGCCGAGCGGCCGAATTTTGAGGGTGCCAAGTTCGTGATGTCGCCGCCGTTGCGGGACAAGAAGAACCAGCCGGTACTTTGGAACGGACTGCAGCAGGGGTTCATCGACACCTTGGCGACGGATCATGCGCCCTTCGATTTCAAGGGGCAGAAGGAGATGGGGCGGACCGACTTCACCAAGATCCCCAACGGGATTCCCTCGCTCGAGGACCGGGTGACGCTCCTTTACACCCACGGGGTGAAGACCGGGAAACTGGACCTGCAGAGGTTTGTGGAGGTGGCCAGCACGGCGGCGGCCCGGTTGTTCGGCTTGGCGCCGCGCAAGGGGGCGGTGGCGGTGGGGGCGGATGCGGATCTGGTGGTGTGGCATCCGGACGCGCCCGGAACGATTTCCGCCAAGACCCACCACATGAACATCGACTACAACGCCTATGAGGGATGGAAGACGGTGGGCAAGCCGGAGGTGGTGACGGTGCGCGGGGAGGTGGCGTTCCGGGACGGTAAGTTCACCGGGAAGATCGGGAGAGGGAAGTTTCTCGCGCGGGAAGCAACCCACGGGGGATGACGCCGGGGCAGAAATTTCGCGAGGCGGTCCGGCGGGAGCGTCCGTTGCAGGTGGCCGGGGCGATCCATGCCTTGGCGGCCAAACTGGCCGAAGAGGCGGGCTTTCGCGCCCTCTACGTTTCCGGGGCAGGGGTGGCCAACGCCTCTTTTGGAAAACCGGATCTCGGTCTGACCACGCTCGAGCAGGTGGCCGAAGAGGTGAGCCGGATCAGTAGCGCTACCGATTTGCCCTTGTTAGTGGACATCGATACCGGCTGGGGCCGGAATCTTTTTTCCGGTCGGACCATGAAGTTGCTCCATCACGCCGGAGCGGCGGCGGTTCATCTGGAGGATCAGGTGGAAATGAAACGTTGTGGTCATCGTTCAGGGAAACGGCTGGTGCCGGTGACGGAGATGGTGAAGCGGATCCGGGCGGCGGTGAAGGATTCGTCGAGAACGGCGAGCATGAAGTCGACATCGGCCTCGGTCAGACACATCGGAGGTTTGACGCGGAGCACGTTCCCGAAAAGGCCGCCTTTCCCGATGAGCAGGCCACGTTCCCGTGCCTGTTCGAGGACCTCGGCGATGAATTCGCGATCCGGCTCCTTGCTCTTGCGGTCCTTCACGGCTTCGACCCCGATCATCAGTCCCATGCCGCGGACCTCGCCGATGGACGCATGCTTTTCCTGAAGTTTGCGGAGTCCGCCGAGGAGCCGTTCGCCCATGACCGCGCAGCGTTGCTGGAGTTTGTCCCGGCGCATGATCTTGAGGGTGGCGCGACCTTGGGCGACGGAGACGGGGTTGCCGCCGTAGGTGTTGAAATGAATCCGCTGGGCGAGGGTCTCGGCGATCTTGTGGGTGGTGACGACGGCGGCGAGAGGGGCGCCGTTCCCGATGCTTTTGGCCATGACGACAATGTCTGGCTGAACCCCTTGGGTTTGGAATCCCCAGAAGGCCTTGC
>JBIKUM010000548.1:0-3473 GCA_044347585.1 Terrimicrobiaceae bacterium | reverse complement strand
TACTTAATACCAACATGGCTTCGATCTCTGCTCAGCGCTACCTGACTAGCGCGCAGAACAAACTGACCGTTTCTTTTGAGCGCCTTTCTTCCGGTCAGAGAATCAACCGTGCGCAAGATGACGCCGCCGGCATGGGTATTTCTCAAAAACTGACTGCCAGTATCAATTCCACGAGCGTTGCGATGAGAAACGCCAATGATGCAATTGGAATGCTCCAAACCGCGGAAGGTGCTTTGACTGAAATTTCTACAATGCTTCAGCGATTCAAAGAGCTGGCGGTTCAAGGTGCCAACCCAGCCCTGTCGGCTTCGCAACGAGGCTTTCTTTCTGTTGAGATGGGCGGCTTGAAGTCTGAAATCCAGTCGATAACAACACGTACGAGATTTAACGGTACAAGTTTGCTCGGGGCTGCGGGGACGCTTAATTTCCAAACAGGCGAAACCACTACCGATACTTTGTCGGTTAAAACCTTCGATGTCTACAACGACACTCAGCGCTTTTCGAAGCTTGTTGCCCTCGTTGGTCAAACATTTACTAATGATGATGGAGTGGGCCAGCTCACAGAAACGAGCCAGTTCCAAGACCTGTCTGAAACAATCGATTCGGCCATCGATGAGGTTGCGACGCAACGCGCTACTTACGGCGCGCAAGTTAATCGGCTCAACCACAACTTGAACAACCTTTCGGCGTTGCATGAAAATCTTAGTGCGGCTAACAGTCGTATTCTTGATACCGACTATGCCAATGAGACCGCTCAATTGACTAAGACGCAGATTCTTCAACAGGCCGCCACTGCTATGCTCTCGCAAGCAAACGCCCAACCTAACGTCGTCTTGGCTCTTCTTAAGTAATATTGAGAACTCGTTGAGGTTTGACTTCAGGAGATTTTGATGAGCACGATTGCTTCCGTAAGCCCTGCGAGCACCGGTGGCGCGGGGGGCATGATTAACCGGGCCGCACCTCAACCCATCGGTAACTCGATGGTCTCCCATAGTTCTGGGGGTGCGGTACAAGTAGTTTCCGAAAAGATTTCTTCGACCAAAGCTGCTAATGCACCAACTGTTCAAGAGTCTGCTGCTATAAGCAAGGAATCCGTTCGTGCTGCTGCCGAAAAGCTCAAAACTTTTGTCAGTTCTATGAATAGGGATCTCAATATCGATGTTGATGCATCGAGTGGTCGAGCGATTATTAGAGTTGTTGACCCCAACTCTAATGAGACCATTAGACAGATTCCTGGTGATGAAGCTATTCGACTCGCCCGAACTATTGACTTCTTGTCTAGCATTTTTGTTAACCAGAAAGCTTAGTTCTTTCTCGAACTTAGTGCCCACCACCCTTTGCAGAGGGTTGGTGGGTTTTTTGCTTCCTGTGACGAGTTGATTGCCCATATCTTGATAACGGCTGAATCTTGATTTTTGATTAGCGAACTCCGCCCCCCCCACAAAAGTAGTGAGCTGTTCGAACCGCCCAATCCTAGACTTTCTGTTCACCATGGTTAGGTGTACGGGTGGTTTCGTTTTTTTGTTTAGTGATCCATTAATTTCATTATGCGGGCATTCGTAAGCGCTGCCATTTCGCAGCTTCCCTTGTCACAAACAGCAGCACCACTTTTGGTGCTGCTGGTGCTGGCACTTATGCTTTTACCGCTTCCCCCAGTAGCGCTTGATATTTTCTTTACTTTCAATATCGGCGTGTCAATGATCATTCTGCTGACAGCGATGCAGATAAAGTCATTCAAGGACATGATCTCTTTTCCCACGTTGCTCCTCGTGGTTACTCTTCTGCGCCTTTCTTTGAATGTTGCCTCAACACGGGTTGTGCTTATGCACGGACATACTGGACCAGACGCCGCAGGAAAAGTTATCGAGTCGTTCGCACAAGTGCTCGTTGGCGGGAATTACGTGGTCGGCGTCATCGTATTTGCGGTGGTTACGATTATTAATTTCGTAGTCATTACGAAGGGCGCAGGTCGAGTCGCAGAGGTCTCCGCCCGATTTACGCTCGATGCCATGCCGGGTAAGCAGATGGCAATTGATGCCGATTTGAATGCTGGGATCATCAGAGATGATGAAGCGAGAAAGCGTCGTGCCGAGGTATCCCAAGAAGCAGACTTTTTCGGGTCAATGGACGGTGCATCGAAATTTGTCCGTGGCGATGCAATCGCTGGGATCATTATTTTGATTATCAATCTAGTCGCCGGCGTGGCAGTTGGCATGCTCCAGTTTGATTTGGGATTCATGCAAGCCCTCAAAACTTATGCCACACTGGCAGTCGGAGATGGCCTCGTAGCGCAAGTTCCTGCTCTAATTGTTTCGACAGCGGCAGGTATTGTGGTGACACGGGTGTCAACTGATGAGGATTTCGGCCAACAGTTGGCAACACAGCTGGGGGCATCGTCCTACCCCCTGTTTTTGGCGGCTCTCATCTTAGGGATTCTTGGGATCGTTCCGGGCATGCCGCACTTTGCCTTTTTAACTTTTGCACTGGCATTCGGCGGTGTTGGCTACCTACTACTGCGTCGATCTAAGTCGGAACGTGAATCAGCTGCGCGTGCCCAGGCCGCATCGCAATTGCCCAGTGAAGAAGTAAACTGGCAGGATGTGCCAGTGGTAGAGCCTCTTTCGCTCGAATTGGGTTACCGGTTGATTCGCCTAGTTGACGCGGGTGACCAATCGGACCTAATCAAACGCATTCGAGCGATTCGCAAAAAATTTGTAGCCGAGGTTGGATTCCTGATTCCTTCTGTTCACGTTAGGGACAATCTTCAGCTAGCACCTGAAAACTATCGCATCATGATCTTTGGCGCTGAAGTAGGTCGTGGTCAAATACTTCCGGATAGATTGCTTGCAATTGAACCTGCTATTAATCCGCCGCCACTAGATGGCATTCGCGTTCTTGATCCTACATTTAAAATGCCAGCGGTCTGGATTATTCCTAAGGATAAAGATGTCGCGATCACGCGTGGATTCACCGTTGTTGAGCCGGCGGTTGTTGTGGCTACGCACCTTGACCAGCTAGTCAGGCTAAACGGTCACGAGCTATTAGGTCGCCAAGAAGTACAAGATCTGATCGAACACTTCAGAACCCGTTTCCCGAAGCTCGTAGAAGACACCGTACCAAAGATTGTTTCATTACAGATTATCCAGAAGTTACTACAACTACTACTTGAAGAAGGGGTCCCGATCCGAGATTTTCGAATCGTTTTGGAGACTGCAGCGGAACTCGGAGGTAAAGATCCACAAGCCATCAATTTACTTGCACCATTACGGTATGCGATGCGTCGAACGATTTCCCAAGAAGTATTTGGAGACACAACCCAGATCCGAGTTGCAGCTATTCACCCAGATTTTGAGCGTATTATCGAACAGGCGCTTGGCGGACAAGCTGTCGCGCCGGAAGGGTCAATTGAGCCAGGTTTAATGCGTTTTTTTGAAGAAGAGGTGGCATCAGTTGTTGATGAAATGGAATCTGAA
>JBIKUM010000399.1:0-3490 GCA_044347585.1 Terrimicrobiaceae bacterium | reverse complement strand
CTTGCTCCAATCGCCGCTCCCACCGACTATGGTTTCCCTCGAGCTGGCAGCCCCGATGAAAAAATCTGGCAACGCTGGCTCCCATCCGCCGATGGCATCGGTTCAAATCATCAATGGCTATACGAAAAAGTTGCGCTGGTCTGGCAACTGGTTAAACCTCGCAATTAAGTGAAGAAGTGCCGTTTCAGTTGCTCAAAGAGGTATCGCGTAATCATTAATTCTTTACAGAGAAGATGGTCTGCTATGACCTTGCCTCCGAGTTTGATTCAACTGAATGGCTAGTTTTTTGCCTTAGAGCCTGCGAATGTCGCACGGGCACCGTCGCTAAGGCTGTTGTGAGGTTACTCATAGTTGTAATCGTACGGCCAATAATTAAGCTTCTCTTGTACGTCGGCCATGCTCATGAACCAATATTCGTTCAGGCAATCTCGACGGGTTCGTCCATTGAATGATTCACGACCTACAAGCCCCGGAGGATCAAATACATGAGTTGTTTCAATGATTCCGATTGGGAGGAACGTAAGATCATAGAAACGACAAAACGTACCAGTCTTGCCTGTTGTGTACGAATAAGAATTAGCGACTAATTAGACTTAACCAGGATGCCCAGATTCCAACGTGAATTTACTCGGATGAAATCGTTAGAAATTAAAAAATAGGGGCGAGGAAAAGCGAGTAAAATTCATGCTATTTCAATCTCCTATTTTCTTTTTGTTTTTTTTGATCGTATTTGCTCTCTACTGGAGCATGTCTAGATCTCGCATTGCTCAAAATGTGCTCATACTCGTAAGTAGCTACATTTTTTACGGTTGGTGGGATTGGCGACTTTTAGGCTTGATTTTTCTGGTAAGTCTGAGCGACTTTCTTATCGGAGCGGCCCTGGGAAGAGTCGAAGATACGAGGCAAAGAAAACTTTGCGTCTGGACAAGTGTCGGCATTAATTTGAGTATTCTCGGGTTTTTCAAGTACTACAACTTCTTTGCCAATGAAATGAGCCGGCTCCTGGATTCCCTTGGCATCGAGTGTGGTAATCTTTACCTCGGTGTAATTCTACCAGTAGGGGTTAGTTTTTATATCTTTCAGACGATGAGCTACACGCTCGATGTGTATTCTAGAAAGCTTGCTCCAACTCACGACTTTGTCGGTTTTTTTGCATACGTCGCTTTTTTTCCACAGTTGGTAGCTGGACCCATCGAACGTGCGTCTCATTTGCTACCGCAATTCGCTAGTAATCGTCATTTCGATTATCGCAAAGCTGTTGAAGGCTCACGCCTTATACTCTGGGGATTCTTCAAGAAGCTTATTGTGGCAGATAGTTGTGCTGCTTTCGTCGATCCAGTTTTCTCAAACTACGGTGCCGAATCCGGTTGGGTCTTAGCAATAGCTCTCGCCTTCTTTGCTTTTCAAATTTACGGCGATTTTTCGGGTTACAGCGATATCGCTCGTGGGCTTGCGATGTTGCTCGGATTCGACCTCATGGTCAATTTCAATCTTCCCTATTTTTCCAAAAGTCCTTCAGAATTTTGGAGACGTTGGCATATTTCTCTTAGCACCTGGTTTCGGGATTACGTTTACATTCCACTAGGTGGCAGTCGAGTGTCCTTATGGAGGCAATGTGCGAATATCATTCTTGTGTTCACTATCAGCGGTCTGTGGCATGGAGCAAATTGGACTTTCTTGATGTGGGGATTTCTTAATGGAATGCTGGTATTGCCAAGTGTCTTCGTGCGAGGGCAACCTAAAGAAGGGAAAGGGAACACAATATTCCCAAAAGTCATTAAAGGCTGCATAAGTATTTTGGGTACTTTCATTGCGATATGTATTACGTGGCTATTTTTTCGTTCAAACACAATGCAAGATGCTTGTCAATATTTATGGGTGATGATTGCAGATTGCGTCGAACATCCTGGTGGATGTGTTGTAGCTGCTAGAAGAATGATTTTTCGAGAGCCAGCCACTTCTGCGATCATCATGCTACTTGCAATAGAACTTGCACTCTCTAAATGGTCCAATCTACCCGATCGTATTCCCAAGCCTTTTCGCTGGCTGATTTATCTTGCCATGGTGACAGTTGTTATTTGGATTGCTTTTTATCGTGACGCCACGGAATTCATTTATTTTCAATTCTAGGAAGTTGCATGCGAAAATACTTGTCGAACCTCTTTGTTTTCTTGCTCCTCCTCTATGCGTTTAATTCTCTGATCGCAGTTGGTTTTGGCCATCGAGCGAAATTTGATCTTTGGAATAGGCACCACTGGCTTTTAGCGAAAAGTAATCAGGACTTTGATGTTACCTTTGTCGGATCGTCACGAGTTATGAATACGATCGATCCAGACTTAATCGCCGTTCGTTCTGGTGTTTCCTGTCTCAATCTTGGTGTCGGCGGAGCAGGAGCAACAGATAACTTTCTGATTTTGCAATCGTTCCTAAAAAAGAATCGTACAAAAACGGTCTTTTTACAGGTTGATTATCTTCTTTTCCATAACTATTTCTCCTATCCGTTCTCAGACTACATTTGGTTATGTTACGACGATGATCCTGTCGTTCGTCAGGCATTGATTGAGCAACGTGGAACGTTTCGATATTACATTTGGCGAGCGATACCATTTTTGCGTTTTCTCGAATTCTCTTCACAGTATCGTTTTTTTATCGGTCAAGAGTTACCAAAAGCCGACAGTGCTCCCGCCAACGGTGGTGTCCACACTGTGGATGCAACCAGCAATAAAGCTGACGAAAACTATGTAGCATTTGACTCGGATCCCAAAGCGGTTCAAGATGTTCGGCGAATTGTAGAGCTGTGCAAAGAACATGGAGTTCGACTTGTGCTTTTTCAGTCTCCTCTACCAGTGGGGATTGAGGATTTAACTGATCGAACCATAAGCGATGACTTCATATCCCAGTTCGCCTCCGAATACGGCCTGGAGTACTGGGACTTCTCTCGGGTTTATTACAATCGTCCAGAATTGTTTGTGGACCGTCATCATTTGAACGCTAAAGGAGTTGCACTTTTTAGTGAATTGTTAGCTGAGAAACTACTGCAGGACTGATTGATTTAGCTGAGAAATAAGTTTGAAGTTTGGGTAGCAGACGAAGTAATCTCAGGGTATGTAGATACGAAGTGAGAGATATGAGCTTAGTAAGAATTTGGCTACCCCTTTATCTCCGAGTCTCCTTTGTGGATAGCGTTATTGATTCAAGCGTTCGCGATCTTGTTATGGTGTCGCGGTAAAGCTCCGGCCGCATTAAAAATCTTTTTGTTCAGCTTCGTGTTTTTATTGTTGGGCAGTCTCGCTGGTTGGACCTACGAATCACGTCGGCAAGCAGAATTTGTTTACCAGCCCTTTGTCCCAGCGGATGATGAAAACAAGCTTTCCGCTCGGTTGGTGGTCGTCTTGGGAACGGGTTTCAATTCAGATCCTGAATTGCCCTTTACCAGTCAAGTCTCTGGGACTTTTCTGGCAAGACTGCTCGAAGGAGTTCGAATCCAACA
>JBIKUM010000536.1:0-3495 GCA_044347585.1 Terrimicrobiaceae bacterium | reverse complement strand
GGGGTGACCCGGACGGTGTGGGGGCCGGCGAACGCACCCACCCCGCGCAGCACGGTAATCCCGTTTTTCTTCATGAGGAAGTCGATGCCCGCGACCGTGTCGCTCACCACGCCGGCCTTGCGGGCAATCATCGCCGGGAAATCGAGCGTGAGCGCGCCGGTATGGATGCCGTGTGCAGCGAAGGTGTGCGCGGCTTGGTGGAAGTGTTCCGAGCTGTCGAGCAAAGCCTTCGAGGGGATGCATCCCACGTTGAGGCAGGTTCCGCCGAGCGTCGGATACTTCTCCACAAGGGCGGTTTTCATGCCGAGCTGGGCGCACCGAATGGCGCAGACATAGCCCCCGGGGCCGCTGCCGATAACGACGACGTCGAACTGTTCCATGGCCGCAAAAGTACGGCGCCGCCGTGGCGTGTTTTGCAGTTACTTTGCCCGCGACATGTGGAACAAGGTTGCCTCCATTGTGCTGCGCCAGCGCAATGTCCTGCTGGTGGTGCTCGGTGCAATCACGGCCTTGCTCGCTGCGCATATTCCGGACATCCGGCTGCAGTACACGTTTGGGGGCCTGCTTCCGGCGGACCATCCCACCTTTCAGGAACATAAGGAGTTTCTCGAACAGTTCGGGGCAGAAGGCAGTGTGCTGGTCATCGGCACCGAAAGCCCAGTACTCGCGACCGCCGAAGGGTTTCAAGCATGGTATGAACTCGCGGAATCCATTCGACTGTTCGACGAAGACCTCGGGGAAGCAGGCCTAATCGATTCGGTGTTCTCGTGCACCCACGCCTACCGCCTCGAGAAGGACACCGTGGCTCGGAAGTTCGAGCTCGTGCCGGTGCTGGCGCCGGGGGCCATGCGGACCGGCCGCATGCCGGACCAAACTTTCGTGGACAGTGCGCGCGCGGCGATTCGCAACCTGCCGTTTTACCGGGGGCTGCTGTGGACCGAGGAGGGCGAGGCCACCTTGATGATGGTGTTCCTCGATGCGGAGAAGTTCAATTCTGAGCAGCGGGGAACGGTGGTTGAGGACCTCACTGCCCTCGTGGACGCGTGGTCTGCGGAGCACGGCATCGAAGTGCATCTGAGCGGCTTGCCGTTCATCCGCACGGAGATGACGAACAAGGTAAAGGGCGAGGTGGGGTGGTTCATCGGGGCGGCGCTTGTGGTGACGCTTGTGCTGCTGTTCCTGTTCTTCAGGAACGTCGCTGTGATGGCGGTGAGCTTTGCTGTGGTGCTCATCGGCGTGATTTGGTCGCTGGGCATGATGGGCCTGTTCGACTTCCCGGTGACGCTGCTGACCAGCCTGATTCCGGCGCTGATGATCGTCATCGGGGTGCCGAACTGCATTTATTTGGTCAACAAATACCACGCAGAATTCCGGAAGCACGGCAACAAAGCCATGGCCTTGCAGCGGATGATTGTCAAGGTGGGCAACGCTACGCTGCTGACGAATTTCACGACGGCGTTCGGCTTTGCAACCTTCATTTTCACCGAGTCGGATGTGCTCAAGCACTTCGGAATCGTGGCGTCGGTGAACGTGCTGGCGGTTTTCGTGGTGTCGATCGTGGTGATTCCTGCCTTGATGATTTGGCTGCCTGCTCCGCAGGCCAAACATACCCGTCACCTCGACCGGCCCTGGGTCTACGCCTCCATCCAGCGCCTCGTGCGTCTTGTTCAGTTCAACCGTCCGGCCGTGTATGTCGTCGCGAGTATTGTCCTCGGACTCAGCGTTTGGGGCATTACGCGCATCGAAACCACGGGAAATATCGTGGACGACTTGCCAGAAGACGACCGCGTCATCCAGGACCTGATGTGGGTCGAGGAGCGCTTCAACGGGGTCATGCCGTTTGAGGTCCTCATCGATACAGGGGAGCCGGATGGTGCGACTTCGCTGGCCATGCTCAAGCGCGTCGAGCAGGTCCAGGAGGTCCTGGCCGAGTACCCGGAATTCAGCCGGTCGCTGAGCGCCGTCGATGCCACGAAGTTCGCGGTCCAAACCTTCTACAACGGAAGCCCGGAACGCTACCGCCTGCCCACGGCCCAGGACCGTCGCTTCATCGGCCCGTGGCTCCGGAATGCCGGCGGGGAACGGTCGGACGAGGCGGTCGGAGGCTTCTTCGATTCGACGAAAGCCGTGACCCGCATCAGTGCCCAAATGGCGGACATCGGCACGCGGGACATGGACCTCCTTATGGCGGACCTCCGCCCGCGCCTCGACTCCATCCTGCCTCCCGAAGAGTACAACGTGACGGTGACGGGAACGAGCGTCGTGTTCCTCGAAGGCACCCGCTACCTCGTCGACAACCTCCGCGTGTCGATTCTCCTGGCCATCGTGGTCATCGCGGGACTGATGGCGGCCCTGTTCCGGTCGGCGCGCATGGTGCTCAGCTCGTTGCTTCCGAACATTTTGCCGCTGTGCGTCACGGCCGGACTGATGGGCTGGCTGGGCATTCCGTTGAAGCCCTCGACCATCCTGGTGTTCAGCATCGCGCTGGGGATTTCGGTGGACGACACGATTCACTTTTTGGCCAAATACCGCCAAGAGCTGAAGATTCACCGCTGGAACATCCGCAAGGCCGTGCTCCTTGCGCTGATGGAGACCGGCCATAGCATGGTCTATACCTCGGTCATCCTGTTCTTCGGCTTCCTGATGTTTGCCCTTTCGGAGTTCGACGGCACGCAATCGCTCGGGCTTCTCGTTTCGGTCACTCTTGGAGTAGCGATGTTCTCGAACCTCATCCTGCTCCCGTCATTGCTACTGAGCTTCGGGCGGTCGATGACAACGCAGGTGTTCGCGGAGCCCTTCATCGACTTGCTGGATGAGGAGGAGGATATCGCGCTCACCGCGCTCCAAATCCATCCCGGCGTCGCCCCCGGCCGCGGTGAAGAACAGCACGAAGCCATCCTGCGCCGCCGTTCGGAAAGCCCCCCTGGGGACGGCCCGCCGGACATTACCTAGGTTTTCCAGTGCAATTTCTGGTGTCGGTTCGAGCCGGCGGTTGCCGAACTTGCGTGCCATGAAGGGGATTATTCTCGCTGGGGGGTCTGGGACTCGGCTTTGGCCACTGACGAAGGCAGTGAGCAAACAGCTCATGCCCGTCTACGACAAGCCCATGGTTTACTACCCGCTTTCGACGCTGATGCTTGCAGGCATCCGGGAGGTGCTGCTGATTTCGACGCCCGAGGATTTGCCTGGCTTCCGGCGGTTGCTCGGGGACGGGAAGGGGCTGGGCATGGACATCCAGTATGCGGAGCAGCCGCGTCCGGAGGGTCTTGCCCAAGCGTTCACCATCGGGGCGGACTTCATCGGCCGAGACAAGGTGGCACTCGTTCTGGGGGACAACATCTTCTACGGTCCGGGTTTCGGGCGGCAGCTGCGGGCGAACACGGATCCCGACGGCGCCATCGTCTATGCGTATTATGTCAGTGATCCTGAGCGGTATGGCGTGGTGGAATTCGATGCGACGGGCAAGGTGTTGAGCATCGAGGAAAAGCCCGCTCA
>JBIKUM010000592.1:0-3506 GCA_044347585.1 Terrimicrobiaceae bacterium | reverse complement strand
TTTATCAACCCCTTCCAAGATCAAGCATTTTCAGCATCAACTGCTTACTGGTATTCATCACCTCGACATTCATCTGATAGCTGCGGGACGCAGAAACCATATCGACCATGACTTCAACAGGATTCACGTTTGGCATTTGGATGTAGCCGTTGGGATCAGCACTCGGATGACCAGGCTTGTAGACTTTGGGGCCTGCGCGCATGTCCTCTTGTACCGATGCAACCTCGACGCCTGCAGCCACTTCGCCCAGAATTGGTGCCGGCCTAAAAACTACGTGTTTAGGTCGATAGGGCTGACCGTCTGGACCTGCTACCGATTCAGCATTCGCAAGATTAGATGCCAGCGCGTTCATCCTCAAGGACTGCGATGAAAGAGCCGTTGAGGCAACCTGGAAACTACGCATTAAGCTCATGTTTTCCTCGAAACCTATTGATTACCAGTGAGCGCGAGACGTCTTGAGCTAATCACACTATTGAGCATGGTCATTGCGGCCTCTGTTCGTATTGCATTGTCAGCAAAATGAGACCGCTCTGTTTCGACATCGACCGTGTTGCCATCAAGCGAGGGCTGCATGGGCATACGGTAAAGCAACGCTGGCGCGCCTGGTAAGGAGCCGCCTATTCGGTAATGACGATCACTCGTTGCGGACAGAGGCAAGGCATTGGAGTAAGCAGTCCCCTCGAGCTGCTCGCGGAGTGCTTGGGAGAAAAGCACATCCCTCGATTTGTACCCCGGCGTGTCGACGTTTGCCATATTCGAGGCGAGGATCTGCTGGCGGTAGCCACGCATTCTCAACGCCGCCTCGGAGAAAAATAAAGGATCAAACTCGGGAACCAAATTCATTAGCAGCTACTCCGGTGTTATGACAGCTTTTTGCCCATCACACTTCCACCTACTTTTCGGATCAACCTATCCCTCAGCAAACCCCATGCCAAACCGACGATCGGTCTATTCTAGCAGCCCAAACGGTCTAAACTTAGTGAAAGAGAGTTTATATAACTAATAAAGCGGCAAGCGGTGCCGACTCAACTACATAAGCGGCAATTTATGCCGCAGAGCATTCACTAGGGCCGACTGTTTGGAATACTAAGAACGGCCCGGCCGTTTAATGGCTGCACTGACCTTGACCCTACGCCTAAGAGCTTCGCAAGTTCAGTCAACTGCGATGTTGGTAGCTTGATTGACGGTTGAACGAGCAGCCAAAGCACCGACTCCGTACAAGGCGGATACGACAGAGACCCCGAAAAAAGCACAGCGGACTGGGCCGCTTTGGGAAGCATCTGCGTTGGATTAACATCAAGGCCGGTCCAATTCAAGGTTTCCGACGGTTCAAAGGGAAAACGACGCAGCAGGCTTGCAATCGCCGGGCTCCTTGAAGCCTTATCGTCAACCTCAATCGGTATAGCAACAATTAACAGCCGCTCGTCGAGACGGTGGACCAAATGAATGGACGCTGCAGTAGCCTTCTCGCCGATGAACGGCTCTCCTGGAATTCGGAACTGAATAGCTTCAAGTAGATAAGTTTGCCCACGGAATACCGTACTTGATCCTGCGTCGAGATTTGCTGTCCATAATGGCCCCTGACGGGTCCAGCGGAAACTCTGCGGTTTCCAGTGCAGTTGAGGGAAACCAGGCCCAGATGAAGATGTGATCTGCGCTTCTGGAATCGTTGGGGGAGATTGCAACTTCCCGCTTGAGCAGGCAGCATAAGAGGGGTCAATCCTACCCCAAGCCTCAGGGCCACGAGGCCCACGCCAATCCCAGGGATGGACGTCATTGCCCGTAGCAGTTATCCCGGCCGAACGCTTGATCGGCGTTACCCCATCCCCGAATTTCTGTGGCTCAGTCTTCGACTCGACGGGAGCGACACCTTCGGAACGACTCTTTGCAGCTGTATTTGTTGAAACCCTGTCCTGCTTTGCGATCGGCGTATCAGGGCTAACTCGCAAGACTACCTCGCCATCCTTACCTAATCGATCCTGCAAGAGGTTTCGGACCTTTTCCTCAAGCGGATCCGCGGCCGGCGCCTGCGATGAAGCATTGGCCGAACCCGCAGCAGCAGGTGCCGCTCCAGGGACTGAACCTGAAGTCGCCTTGAGTGCGCTACCGCTAGCGGGCATTACTTTTAAGTCTGTGATGGGTCGCCCCGAAGGAGTCTGTGCGGCAGCTGGAGCCACCTCAGCCGCTGGAGAAGGCATTTGCGCACCACTGGAAATCGCCTGCTTACTCGACGGAGCTGTTTCTAGTTTGCTGGCTTCTTTGGCCTTCGGTACCAGCGCATCACTTGGCTTCGCAATGGTTGGCTTAGCGATCGCATCAATGGGCTTCGCCTTTTCAGCGGGGCTCGGGTTATCGGCAGCAAATCCCAGCGAGATTGCAAGCCCGAGGTAGGCAGTACCAATCACGAAGCTTGCAGCGAGGCGGTTTTTCATACAATGAAACCTTTAGAACAAGTTACAGCAAGCATGTTGATCGCTCATTGAATGAGTTTGTAGGTAAGTTAAGGGCGTTTAACCGCGTCGGGCGGCACACTAGGCCCGCAGGCTCCAGGGATTGGACAGGCGCCTTTCATTTCCGGCGAAGCCGTTGAAAGATTTGTACTCGATCCCGACTTAGGTCCACCGGTCGATGATGTTGGCTTAACAGCATTCGTACCAATCGAATTTCTCGCTTTCGGCTTTGACGTCTGCTTGCTCGCAGTGGCTGTGTCAGAGGATTCGATCGGAGGAGGCGCAACGGCAGGCAAAAGCGCCTGGACTGGGGCGACCACCGCAGCAGGTTTGGGTTCAGCAGTCGCCTGAGGTTGAGCCGCAAATCGTGCAGCACAACTAGGTATCGCCACCTGGGATTGATTGACACCAAAATCACCCGGCAAGACGGCCTGTACGGTCTCCTTATCGTCTGTTGAGATCATGGCAACCAACGGAGCAAACCATCCAGACTGTCTAACCGGAAATTCGGGTTCAGGATCAAATCTTGCCTGACAAGCGGTCATACGCTTTTCGATGTCTTGTTTAGTCAGATATGCGCCATCACGCAATAGATTTGCAGTTGTTTTCACACAGTTATGCCACACCCAAATTTTGTCAGGCGCAGGATAACGAAGCGCCTGTGCTGATTTAGCGAAGCGTTCTGCTGAACAAGATAAGAACTCACCTTCGGCTTTTAATTGTTCACAAAAGGAGCCTCTGGGCTTATGCTGTGCTCGACATTCGAGGCTAGCCTTGTCCCATGCCTGTGCCACCGCGGCATTGCGGTCTTTAAGCGTCGGCGACGACGGTAAATCGTCGATCGCCGGTAACCGTGGCATCGTCTCCAAGCATCCAGAGAGAACAAAGGCAATAAAAACAAAGTACAACCAGGAAAGTCCGCGCATAAAAATGCCTCGCTACGAGTTCAGTTAGACCCAAAAGCCATGCGGATGACCCCGTAAGCTGCTTCTAGCGAACGCTGTAGGGCCTCTGGAAACACGGGCAAGAGAATATAAATAAGGAATACACCAATCG
>JBIKUM010000568.1:0-3510 GCA_044347585.1 Terrimicrobiaceae bacterium | reverse complement strand
GGCGTGACGAACCCGGCGATAGGCACATCCACCTCGTCGTAAGGATTTGAATTTGTGATGAATGCAAATCCATCGAACACCGTCATGTTGCGCATGGGGGCCAAAGCATCCGCGTACACCACCACCAACGTCCACCCGCCCCAGCACTCGCTTTCCTGCTGCGCCACGACGTTGGCCACGGAAAAACGCGCCTCCGCTGGCCCGCCGGCCACCAGGTCCGTCACGTCCGCAAAGCAGAAGTACGCATCGAAGAACCCCGCATCGTAGTCGAAGAGCTCATCCGCCACCACATCCACGTACGCCCCGCCGTTCACCCCGATCTTCACCTCATCGCGGAGCCCGTAATTCGGCGTCGACGACTCCACGCGCCCCGCCCAATACAACCCCGCCCACACCACCTCCGCGCACGTGCCCAGCGCGAGACTGTCCGAACTCGAGCTCCACGTCCCCGCGACCCCATCGACATCGATGTAGGCCATGTCGAAGGCGTTGTTGTTTTCCTGTGCATTGCCGGTAATCGGGAGAGAGGCCTGGGCGGCGCTGCACCCGTTCGAGGTCCCGCATGACAAACTGGCATTCGCAAGGAAGACGATGCCGCCGGTTTGTTGGGTTCCGAACCGCACCGTGAAGGGGTCTTCAACCTGCGCTTTTCCCAGCGTTTGCACGCCCAGGGCGAGCAACGCCCAAAAGAAGAGGCGGCAACGGAAGCGGTTCATGGGCAGGCGGTACAAGGTCAGGCTTTTTTTCGGCACTACATTTGACCATCCAAGCAACACGAAGGAAGTCGTGTGAGTTGCTTGCTTCGAGACGTTCTTTTTTTCTGGGGCCGATTTTGGATTTGACAGCAAGATGTCTAATCATGTAAGCATGCCGAGCACTTGGAAGCCCAGCTCGTGAATCTTGAACTTTCCAGTCAGAAATGACAACACTTCCTACGCGCTCGCAGCCTAATCGACTCAGTCGATAGGCCTCATTCCGCCACCAGGTGACGGAACGGGCTGCCCCGGTCTTCACGTACGGATCCTTCCGTGAAGGCGATGGGGTATCGGACAAATGGATCTAGCAACAGGTGCGTCCGGCGCCTCGCGCGAAACTTCACGGACTAAGCGGGAAGGTGGACTGCCGATGGTCAGCCCCCCGCCGACAATCAATCACCGGATAAGCATGTAGAAAGCACGGTTCGACCTTGTTTGGACGCGGGTTCGACCCCCGCCGGCTCCACATACGCTGCTGCGCGGCAGCGCGGCTTCGCCGCGAGTTTGAGTTGAAGTTTGAGTTGAAGTTGGAGTTTTAGTTTGAGTTGAAGTTTTGAGACGAGGTCTTTCCTCAACCTCAACTTCGTTCTCAACCTCGTCCTCGTCCTCGTTCTCGTTCTGTGCGGCGCAGCCGCACCTGTTCTCGTTCTGTGCGGCGCAGCCGCACTCGCTCTCGTTCTGTGCGGCGCAGCCGCACTCGCTCTCGTTCTGTGCGGCGAAGCCGCACCCGTTCTCGTTCAGTGCGGCGCAGCCGCACCCGCACCCGTCCTCCTTCAGCGCCGCTTCACCTGCACCGAACCGCTGCAGTACTCCTTCAGCTCGGGCGTGGTTGCGCATTCGAAGCGTTCCACGGTGAAGAGGTAGTAGTAGACGCCTTCAGGGAGCTCGCCACCCGCCGAGTTCATCGCGGTGAAGGCTTCGGAGCCGGGAGTCATGGTGTAGACGAGGTCGCCCCAGCGGTTGTAGAACGCAATGGAGTAGTCCAAACACTCGCCGACCGTTCCCGGCACCACGAAGCGATCGTTGAAGTTGTCGCCGTTCGGGGTGATGTCGTTGGGCAAGAAAAAGCCAGTCAGGTCGAGCATGTCCACCAGAAGCACAGGCTCGTACGAAGAATAGACACAACCGTACTGGTCAGTGACTTCAAGCTCCAGCATGTACGTGTCGGTCGCGTAATAGGTGTGCGTTGCGACGGGCTCTACGGCGATGAGCTCGTTGTCCAGCGACCACCGGTAGGAGAAGAGGCTGTCGGGGTCGGGCACGAGCGATTCGAGCAGCAACCGGCTGCAGTACGTAACGGTGGTGAATTCTGGAGTGATGACCGGCGGCAGGATGTAGGATGCGGATGCGGATGAGGTGCAGCCGAAGCCGTCCGTGTACGTGTAGCTGACGTCGTAGGTGCCGGGTGCAACGCCCGCGTGTTGCAGCGAGAGGCCGCTGACGTGGTCGCCGGTGAGCGAACCGCCGGCAGGAGAGGGGTTCAGTGGAACTGTCGATGGTTGCGGGCAGTAGGAGGGCGCCAGGCCCATTGAAATGACGGGGAGGGGGTGGACCGTGACCGCGGTGGTGATCGTGCTGTCGCAACCGAGCGCCGTCGTGAGGGCCGAGATGAAGGTGCCGGAAGAGGTCGTGGTGGAGCCGTCGGGCAGGGTCACGGTTTGGCCTTGGCAAACACTCACAGAAGTCGTGAGGTCGTAAGCAGGATGCATTGTAAGGTCCACGACCACAGTGCTGTCGCACCCTGCGGCCGTGGCCAAACCAAACGTGTACACCCCGCTCGTTGTCGTCGTGGTCCCATCTGGCAGCACGTACGGCGTGTCGTTGCACCCCACATCGGCCACATCCACGGCGAATACGGGCGCCACATTTACCGCCGTGGTAACCGTGCTGTCGCATCCGGTCACCAGCGAACTCAGGACCACGGGATACACGCCTGTGGCCCCGACACTCGACCCGTCCGGTAACACCACGGATTCTCCGTCGCAAATGTTGAACGTGGCTGCCGAGGCCAGCAAGGGATGGACATCCACCACCGTCGTAATCGTGCTGTCGCAGCCGAACGTGGTCGGAAGGGTCACCGGATAGGTTCCCGATGCCGATACCGCCGACCCATCAGGCAGGGTAAAGCTCTCACCTTGGCAGATGTTTGCAGCGGCACTGAGGCTGTAGATGGGTACCGTCGAGAGGGTGGTAGTAATCGTACTGTCGCAGCCGAAAGCTGTCGTAAATGCCGAGGTGTACACACCCGGAATACCCGAGGTCGTGCCGTCCGGCAGCACATACGTGTCTCCGTCGCAAATCGTCGCCGCTTCCTCCACTTCGATTTCGAGGGCGATGGTGATAGAATCCGTGCTGGAACAGCCTGAAGTTGTTCCGGTTACAACATAGGTAATCGGTACAGAAGGGGTTGCGGTGACTGTGGCACCGAGAACGCCACTCAGCCCGGTGGGGGGCGACCACGAGTAGGTTGTCGCACCGGAAGCCGTGAGGGTCACCGGCTCGGCATTGCAGCTCGAGGCAACCGCGGGACTGATGTTCACGTTCGGAATCGGAATGGCCGTAACGTTTACAGCGAGCGTGTCCGTGCAGGTCCCGAGTGTACCGATAACTTCGTAGGTGCCCGGTCCGGAGACGGTGATTTGGGCTTGAGAACTTCCAGGATCGGAAACGAGGCCTGTGCCGGGGAGCCAAGTATACGTAGAAGCCCCCGAGGCATTGAGGTTGATGGTCGACCCGACGCAGGCATTGACCGTCG
>JBIKUM010000061.1:0-11396 GCA_044347585.1 Terrimicrobiaceae bacterium | reverse complement strand
GAGGGTGTAAATATCGGCGAGGCTTTTGAGCAGCCCGGCATCGACCAGTTGTGAGACGAGCGCTTCGCCGAGGCCTTCGATATCCATCGCCTGTTTCGAGGCAAAATGTTCGATCCGGCGCCGTAACTGCGCGCCGCACGAGTGGTTCGTGCATTTCCAGGCGACACCTTCTTTCGAAACCAGACCACCGCAGGAAGGACAATTTCCAGGCATTTCAAAAATTCTCTCAGAGCCGTTGCGGAGTTCTTTTTTGACCTCCACGACGGCCGGGATCACTTCGCCGGCTTTCTCGATGAGCACGGTGTCGCCGATGCGGATGTCTTTGCGTTGGATTTCTTCCTCGTTGTGGAGGGTCGCGCGCGAGACCGTGCTTCCAGAGACAAAGACGGGCTGGAGCTCTGCAACAGGGGTGAGCGTGCCAGTGCGGCCGACTTGGATGGTGATGTCCAGGAGTTTGGTTTCGGCGCGTTCGGGTTCGTATTTGTAGGCGATCGCCCAGCGGGGGGCTTTGGCGGTGGACCCGAACTCGCGGCGTAGGGCGAGGCTGTCGAGCTTTATAACCGCGCCGTCGGTTTCGTAGGCGAAGTCATGCCGCAGTTCGCCCATTTTTTGCACAGCGGCGTTCACGGAGTCCTCATCCGAGCCTTCGAGAATCTTCTCTGAAATCGGGAGGCCCCATTTTTGAAGTTTGGCAAACATCTCGCGGCCTGTGGCTGGTTGCTCGCCGGTCCATGCGCCTGTGCCGTAAAAAACGGCCGCGAGTTTGCGGGAGGCGGTGATGGAAGGGTCGAGTTGCTTGATGGAGCCTGCGGCGGCATTTCTGGGATTCGCAAACGGAGGCAGGCCCTCTTCGTCGCGTTCGGCGTTGAGGCGTTCAAAAATGGCTTTGGGCAAGTAAACCTCACCGCGAATTTCGATCTGCGAGGGAGCTTCGCCGTGGAGCTTGTGCGGGATGTTTGAAATGGTGAGGACATTTTGTGTGACATCATCCCCCGTCACTCCATCTCCCCGTGTCGCGGCGCGGACGAGGCGGCCGTTCTCGTAGAGCAGGGAAATGGCGACGCCGTCGACCTTCGGCTCCACGGTGAAGTGGATGGAGCGACCTTCAGCGAGTTTTCGCACGCGGGTTACAAACTCGCGGAGTTCCTCTGGCGAGTAAGTATTGTCGAGGCTCTGCATCGGCACGATGTGCGTGGCCGGGGCAAATTCCTCGAGCGGTTTTCCCCCGACCCGGCGGGTGGGGGAGTCCTCGCTGGCGAGCTCGGGGTGAGCGAGTTCCAGATCGGCGAGTTCGCGTAGCAAGGCGTCAAACTCGCGATCCGAAATCTCCGGCGCTGCATGCTCGTAGTAGAGGCGGTTGTGGCGCTCGATCTGTTCCCGCAGTTCCCGGACTCTTGTGGAGGCCCGGGTGGAAGCATGGTCAAACAATTCCAACGGCTCGGAACTTGGCTTCGACATGGCGGAAGTGGCGGTCTGGCGCACAGGCGTCTTCGATTTCCTTTGCCGAGAGGTGTGCCGAGACGGTTGGCTCCTCAGCGAGGTTCTTCGCGAGTCCGCCCTTGTCTTTCCAAGTCTTCATCGCAGCGCGTTGAACGGCTTCGTAGGCGTCTTTGCGCTCCATGCCTTTTTCGGTGAGCATGAGGAGTGCGGACTGGCTGGCGTAGAGACCGCCGGTGAGCTTCATGTTGCGCCGCATGTTTTCGGGATAGACGATGAGTTTGGAAACCAGCTTGGTGAGCGTCACAAGCATGTAGTCGAGAAGCGTGCAGCTATCCGGCAGGATGATGCGTTCGACCGAGCTGTGGCTGATATCGCGCTCGTGCCAGAGGGCGACATTTTCAAGGGCGGCCATGGCATTTCCTCGAATGACGCGGGCGAGACCGCTCAGGCGCTCGCCAGTGATGGGATTGCGCTTGTGCGGCATGGCGCTGCTGCCTTTCTGTCCCTCGCTGAAATACTCCTCCACCTCGAGCACCTCGGTGCGTTGCAGGTGGCGGAATTCCGTCGCCCAGCGGTCGATGCTGGAAGCGATGAGTGCCAGCGTGGTCATGAACTCGGCATGGCGGTCGCGCTGGAGGATTTGGGTGGAGAGGGCTGCGGCTTTCAAATTCAGGCGCTCGCAGACACGGCGCTCGACCTCGGGATCAAGGTGGGCGTGAGTTCCGACTGCCCCGCTGATTTTTCCGACTCGAATGCGCTCGCGCATCTCGCGCAGGCGCTCAAGGCTGCGGGTGAACTCATCATACATGAGTGCCATTTTGAGGCCGAAGCTGATCGGTTCGGCGTGGATGCCATGGCTGCGGCCGATCATGGGAGTGAATTGGAATTCCTTGGCTCGAACGGCCACGGCTTCGCGTAAGGCGAGAAGGTCTTTTTCCAAAATGTCGCAGGATTCGAGCATCTGCACCGCGATCGTGGTGTCGAGCAGGTCCGAAGAAGTCAGGCCCTGGTGAATCCAGCGGGCTGCCGGACCCACGCGGGAGGCGACATCTTCAATAAAGGCGATGACATCGTGGTTCGTGCGTTTTTCGATTTCGCGGACGGCATTGATGTCGAAGGCGCCCTTGGCACGGATCGTCGCGGCGTCCTCCTTGGGGATCGTGCCGAGTTCGGCCATGGCCTCGCAGGCGAGGGTTTCAATTTCGAGCCAGATTTCGAGTTTGCGCTGTTCGGTCCATACGGACCGCATGCCGGGCAGTGAGTAGCGTTCAATCATGATGAAGACGGGTATTTAAACCCGAGGAATCGCGCCGGTGCAACTCGCCCGTCAAAAATCGCTGGAATTTGCATCATTCCACTTGTCCTCCAGCAAAACAGGGCGGATATAAACCCCATGTTGAAGTTCCTCTCTGCCACCCTCCTCGCGCTCTCACTCGGTCTTGTTGGTTGCAATACCAAGGAGCGCTTCGCCAAAAACAATGCCGCCGCCCAAGCTTGGCTCGCTGCCAATTCTTCCTCAGGCCAAATGCGCGTCGCGGGGAACTGGACGCCTGACGACGAAGGCTGGGGCGAGGCGAGATTCCAGCAAAGCGGTCGCCGCATCACGGGAACAATCGGCCTCTACACTGTCGAGGGCCATGTGAAGGGCGAGGATGTTTATCTGGTCATGTCCGAAAATGGCTGGGCCTATTACTCTGCGGTTTTGAAGAAGAAGGGAAACACCCTTGTCGGCTTCTACTCGGATGCCGTGCCGTTCAGCACGAGGGATCAGGAAACATTCGTGCTGACCCGCTCGAAAAACTGACTCTACATTAGGCGATGGGATTCGTGCGCAGCCGCTGCCCGGCCAATTGGGGCCAAAGATTGGTCGAGCCGGAGGCAGCTTTCAGGCTTCGAGGGCCTGACCATGGGGCGTGAACAGCAAAAAGCGTCTCCGCGAGGAAATAGGCAGGCTCGTAGTAGTGCGACCTTAGCCGGCAGAAAATCTTCCACGATGCCTCACGGTCGTCGCGCAGGGTAATTCCGTTCTCGACTAGAAATCCCATCGCCCAGTCCCACTCGCGGCGAGTGATGCCTGGATCCTGAGCCGATTCGTCAGACTCCGCCTGGCGGTGGAGGATTGCGGATTCAATACGCCAAGTGCTCATGCCCTGACCGTCGATTCGGGCATTTGTGCGTGCAAGCTCGCTGAGTCGGAGCATGTGGAGTGTGTCCGCCCCCTCGGCAATCAGTCGCACAAGTTTCAGGTCCGGTTCCTCGCGCGTCGCCGCGAGACGAATCGCGGCGGCATCCAGAACGCTCAGAAGTGTAATGACCCAATGTCGGTTTGGAGTTGGTGAACGGAAATGATTCAGGATCGAATAAATGTAATGCGTAACGCGCAGGCTGCACATCCAGTCGATCAGCTTTTCGCTGGATGTTTCGTCAACCGATCCCTGAATGAGTTTGAGACGGACAAGAAACTCGGGGCCCCAGGACGGCTCGCCGCAGAGCAGTGCGAGTTCGCTCATGGTGGTCTCCCTCGCCGTATAGGCCGAGTAGAGGGTCAGCAGGTAGCCGATGAATACGCAGATCACCGTGCTGCCCATGAATGCCGCTACAAAAACCACCGCGAGTCCCCAGGGCCCGAGTGATTCCGTGATGCCCAGTGCCGTGAGTCCTGAGCCCGCCTGACTTAGGGCTTGGGAGAAAGCAAGACCGGTGATGCCATAGAAAATGAACGCAAAGGCAGCCACAAAAATCCCGAGAAAGACTACCAGAAAAAACAAAACGGTTGAGGGCCCTTGCACAGCGAGGAACCTGTCGAGCATCTCGTAGTTCCTCATCCGTGAAGCGCAGAAGTGGAAAAAGACATACATGCCCTTGGAAAGCCATCTCGTCAGCAGACTCGATGTCGGCCTTGGCACAAGCATGACTCCCACAGCCGCAGCGATCGCCGCCCACAGTAGCCAGATGCCACCGAGTAGGGATGCCAAGCGCAATGCGGCATTGATCCAGCCCTCCGCCGGGCTGGAGGCAAGAGCAAACGGGAGCAGGCCTGAAACAAGGATGGCGTTCATTTTTTAAGAAACTCAAAATATCGCCGCCGGATCACGAAGAAAACTTCATGAGCATCAAGCGACGACATTGCATTTCGCTGCAGATTGGCCTTATCGTGCTCACATCATGATCCCTCTGCTAATCGCCGGCGGTTCCATCATCAGCACATTCACAGCGCCTGAATTGCCTGAGATGAAGAACCACACACTGAACGGAACGCCCGTCAAAGCCCAAGAGGTCGTCTGCCGCACACGCTGGGGAACGCCCATGATGCCTGATGGCAAGGGAAGCTACAATCTCACTGCCGCGCCCAACCCCACCTACATCCAGCGCAGTCTTATCCAGCCGCCCAAGACCGATGCCCCGATCTACAGGCCGGGCGCGCCCTATGTTTTGCCAACCCAGGTGGCGGCTGCGGATGCTCAACCGGCGCTTCCGAAGTAGTCGGGAAACGAAGTTGTTTCGATTGCGCCAAGCGGCGCGGGCACTCGCACATTGAAGAAACAGACCACACCCGGGGTTTTCAGCGTCCACTGGTTTTCACTGCTCAATGCGGTGTCCTTCCAGCTCATTCTCGGAGCGCCCATGATTCTTTATGCCAAGAGTCTCGGGGCCTCTTCGACCGTGATCGGTATTCTCGCGGCATTCACCCCGCTGATGACCGTGCTTCAGTTGCCCGCCGCCAAGTATCTTCCGATCTATGGCTACAAGCGCTTCGTCTTAATGGGGTGGGGGCTTCGGACTATTTTCATTTTTGTCGTAGCTGCCGTGCCGTTGTTGGTTTTTTTGGATGAAGTGGCAAAAATCGTCCTCTTGGTCGCCTCGCTCTTTGTTTTCAATTTTCTGCGAGGCATAGCATCCACCGCCTGGATGCCATGGATTGCCGCCCTCATACCCGAGGAAGAGAAGGCTGTTTTTTTGTCACGCGATCAGATTTTTATGTTCTGCGGATCCCTGATCGCACTTCTTTGCTCGGCATTGCTCATGTCCGGCGATGTGTCTTCCATGGAATACGCGCTCGTCTTTTTGGTCAGCGCGCTCACCGGCACCGGTGCACTTTTTTTCATCAAACGAATCCCCGATGTTTGCGGCAGCGAGCAGATGAGAAAATCCTCTCAGGCGGTGCCCTGGAAAGAAATCCTGCTTTATCCGCCGTTTTTCTCGCTCCTCGTTTTCAATCTCCTTTTCGTCATCGTCGTCGGAAGCCTGGGAGTCTTCACCGTCGAGTATCTGCACGAATTCCCGGGTTTCAGCGTATCCGCAGTTCTTTATATGAGCGGCGTCTCCTTCATCGGAGCGCTGGCGAGCCTGCCGTTTTTGGGAAGGATGCTCGAGCGTCTCGGCGCTAAACCCGTCCTCACCCTTGCACTCGTCCTCTTCGGTGGAGCGATTGCCGGTTGGTTCTTCGTGGCAGCCGGCGTCATCCCCTGCAAATGGGCCACCATCTGTGCCCTGAACTTCGTCTGCGGCGTCGCTGGAGCAGGATTCAATGTCGCCAATGCAAAGATCATCTTCGCAACCATGCCGGTGATGGGACGCAATCACTTCTTCGCCCTCTTCACAGTGATCAGCAGCCTCGGCCTCGGCGCCGCCCCCGTCGTCTGGGGCATCTCACTCGACTTCATAGGCACCTACGAAGCCATCACCGGCTCCCTCCACTGGAAGCGCCACAGCATCTACTTCGCAGCCCTCTTCCTGCTAAACCTCGCAACCCTCCTCCAAGTCCGCCGCCTTCGCGAGCCGAAGCCTGTGTAGGATTCTTTGAAATTCTCGACACGCAGCGCGTGAGGGGGCTCAAGCGGTTTGCAGCGCTTCGGGGTGGCTTTTTGCTACTGCTAGCAAACGGAGGGCAGCCCCGCTGGGTTTGCGGGTTCCATTTTCCCAAGAAATGGCAGTGACCTTTGGAACATTGAGAAGGGCTGCGAACTGGGTCTGCGAAAAGCCGAGAGATGCCCGAGTGGCACGAATCTGTTTTGGGGAAATGGCTTTGATTGGTTGTGGAATAGTAATATGAGTTTCCTTTACAGGTTCTGTTCCAACGGCAAAACCTTCGGCTCGTGAGATAAGAGCGTCGAAATTCAGGCTTATGTCTTTTGGTTTGGTTTTCATCGGTTATATTGAATTTTGATTGATTCGACCGCAGATCGTAGTCGGGAAAGTTGCGCCGCGCTGATATTCGCGCGCGCGGATTTGGTGTATAGCATGAACAGGACGAAAATACCTCGATTTGGCAGCCAAAGATAAATAACTCGGGCTCCACCGCTTTTTCCGCGACCGGGGAGGCGAAATCTTGCCTTGCGCAGACCTCCAGAGTGCTGAATGAGGGCGCCGGATTCAGGATTGGCGGCAAGTTCCATCTGAAACTCCCGAAGGCTTTCCTCATCGGCCACGCGCACCACTTCCTCAGTGAATGCCTGAAGCTCGATAAAGCGGAAAGTCATGACTCGAAGTTATACAATGTATTAGCCTTGTCAAGTTCTACGACACGAACCCTCCGCTGCTCAGATCGGTGAAAATCAGGATGCTTCGGAGCTGCGTTGTCTTGCGAGTTGGCGGGCTTCTTCGACGAGTGATGTCGATTTTTTCCACTTCTCCAAAAGCAGGGATTCAAAGTCGCGAAGTGCAGGATGGGGTGGCAGCAGACGACTTCCGCGACCGATGCGGCCGACGGCGTTTTGGTAGCGCCAGAGGAGGTCGATGTAATCGGCTCGGCGTGACATTGGCACGACGATCGGTGGAAAGCCTGCGGACAGAACCGGGAGATTGGCAAGCAGCCGAGCCATGCGTCCATTGCCATCGAAGAAGGGATGGATGCGAACGAAAATCATATGCGTCCGGAAATAGACGGCAACGGCCTGTGCGGGGCGATTGATCGCGCGTGTTTTGTTGAAATCGGTCAGCCAGCGATCCACCAATCGCGGCACATCGGCTGGGGCTGCGTATTCCATATAAACGCTCTTGCCGTCCACCGCGCCGGTCGTTCCATTGAAATCTTTTTTCCAGTCGCCCACGGGATTCAATGAATCCACCGCAGAAAGCGGCATCACCGCCCTGTGCAGTGCGAAAAGATCCTCGCGAGCGAGCGCGCGGCCGACCATTTCGTAGATCAAGTCGATCGCTCTGGCGTGCCCGTAAACCTCCTGATGATCCCGCAGTGGCTTGCCGCCAATGGTGAGTCCGAGTTCCAGAATTTTGACGGTTTCGCCAAGAGTCAGAGTGTTGCCCTCGATGGCTGTGGACTCGTGTGTCCACTCCGCAGCGAGGCGCTTGAGAAGTTGATCGCGGATATCTGCCGGAAGACCCTCGTAAAAAAGCCCTCGCTCAGCGTGCGGTGCCGGTCGGCTTTTCAAAAAGGAAAAAACCGCATTGTGGCTGACATCCAATTCGTGCCGGCGATTGATTTCCTGCGCTGCGCCACGAAAGCCGACACCGGAAGCGAGGATTTCCCTCAGCTCGGTTTCGTAAGGTTTCAGCTTGGATTGAAAAGGCTTGCCCGGCATGGCGCTAAACTTGTTACGAGATTAAACCCTAGAAGCGCAGATTGTAACGACAAAAAATTCTTTTTTAACAAAAATAGTCGTTACAGAATTGTCTTGGGAGCGCCAACGTCCTCGTTGGCTTCTTACACCGTTTTTCTTTCGATGAGCCGACGGGGACGTCCGCGCGCCTGAGGATTTGGCGGATTATACCATTCTGGATTCAGGATAATTTTTTGATGCGATCGGCAGGGACTTTCATCAGTCACATTTTTATGCCGTTTCGAATTACGGCAGCGAATACCCATCGCTCAAGCGCTCATGCCGCGAGGTCGCCGGGCTTGTAAACAATGAGGCCTTGGATGTGGTCGAAATTCGGGTCGGTGGTGGCGATCTCCTGGATGCCGAGGCGGCGGGCGACGGCGAGATTAAGCGAGTCGATGGTGAGCAAACCGTGCTGTCTTTGGAGTTCGAGCGCGAGGTAGTAGTCTTCGATTTTCACGGTATCCACCTCCAGTCCGCCGCCGAGAAGGTCGCGGGTTTCACTGGAGTATTGCGAGAGTTGTTGGATGAGCCTCTTGTTCTGGCCGAGGGCGCGGGCGGGGTTCGAGCCCGCCAGTCCCCGGCACTGGGCCTCCTGCATCATTCGGCGGTGGCAGACTTCCGCGGCGATGGTGGTTGTGATCCAGCCTTGGACGGCCCCGGAATCGCAGCGGGCGAGCAGGCTGCGGCACTGCGGGGATTTCCTCCCGAGCATGTAGATGATGATATTCGCATCCACCAAAACGCGGCTGCCGTCCGGAATGTCATCGAGAGTCATTGGTCAAAAAAGTCGGCTTCCATCGTTTCCCTGAATTGGGAGTCGGAGAGCGCCAAGCGTGGCGACTCGAGAAGGCGGGCAAGGCCGGATTTGCGTCCGCGAGAGGGCGACTGCTGCTGCAGATATGTCGCGACGGCTTCTTGAATGACTTCTCCGATGGCCCGATTTTCGCGGGCGGCGGCGACTTTGAGGTTCCGGTAAACCTCCTCTTCCATCTGGGTTCCCAATTTGATTTTCATGGGTTTAATTTCATTCGGTTTCGATCCGTGATTGAGTTTTGACTCACATCGAAAACTTTGTCTATTTTTCTTTCTGTTTCAAGAAAAATAGAACTGGCTAGATTAATAATTGTGTGAATGTGTGGGACTGACGTATTTGCGAAGTCACGAAAGGTCTTGGGTAGCACGCGCCCTCGCAGGCTGGTCCATGGGTAGCGTCGGCACGCCGTTGCCGACCCAAGCCCCTGACGCCCCTCTGGCTCGTAGACTTCCGAGTCGGTGTGAAGCGCCATCGAAAGGAGTGGGTTCAAGGCCGCTCTGAAAAAAACGATAAAACAAGCTGTTAAAAAGCGATAAAATGCGGGACTGAACCTTTTACTCGGCTGCGGCCCAAACCTATACAGGCAAGGTTGGCACGAGACAACGCAGCACGCTAGCTACCAAAATGGGTAGGAATGTGACAAATAATGCCATATGGGAAGCCACTCTCTTGCGACTCCAAATGAGCCCCCAATAAATCCAAGGAGAAAGCAACGAAGCGACGAAGACCCAGAACTGCTCGACGGCAAAATTGCTCAGCGATACGAGTGATCCCACGCCGATAGTGGCAAGGAAATTCCACGCAACTATTCCGGTAAAAGGATAAAAGTAGTTCCACCATGTCAGCGGCTTGATACGGCGCGTCAACAAAGTAGGAAATGCACCCACAAGAAAAATAATCAAAAGTGCACAGACAATAATCGCGATCATTGGATGATTTTTAAGAATTTAATTGCAGTTCAACCATCGTTTTTTGGCGACTCCTCGAGCAGCTTGGCACTCAATTCACGCGCCTGACGGGAGCCCTCTGGGCCGAGTTCCTTCTCAAGAGCTTTGGCATGGCGCGGTTCGGTGCCTGCTTCTATGGAAAGATACATCCAAGCCAAGGCTTTAATTTTGTCCTGCGGCACCGCAAATCCGCAAGCATAAGCATGCGATAAGTTTGCTCTTGCCTTGGCATTGCCGTGGGCAGCGGATTTTCGGAACCAATTTAGAGCTTCCACACGATCTTGAGGAAGTCCGAATCCCCGCCAATATGCCCATCCGAGATTATTTTGTCCCATATCCTCGTTATTTTCGGCAGCCAAACGATAGAGCCTGAGCGCCTCGGCAGGATTCTTCGGCACTCCTTCGCCATGCTCATAAGCCCACCCAAGATTCACCATCGCAGTGGAGTGGCCCTTCCGAACTGCTTTTTGCAACCACCTCACTGATTCTTCAGGTTTTTTGGGCACTCCCACGCCATTCTGAAGGGCCCACCCTATCGACTGTTGCGCTTCCGCATCACCAGTAAGGGCGGCCTTTAAATACCACTCAAACGCTTTTTCATTGTTTTTCGGAACGGCTTTCCCCTCTCGGTAAGCTTCGGCAAGCTTCACTTGCGCATTCACATCGCCCAGAACAGCCTTTGTTTTAACAATACGAAATCTTTCCTCCTCGTCGGCAGGAACCCCTTCAGCAAACTGAAAAATGGCCTCCCATTTATCCAAATCGTAACTGTCGGCGTTTTGCATGCCGCGCAGTATCCAAGAATTTGATACTTTTTCATCTCTCCCAACCCCGAGACCGGTTCGATAAGCATACGAAAGCATAAACTGAGAGAGCGCGTCCCCTTGCTTTGCGGCTTTACGATACCATGCCAAAGCCTCGTTCCAATCTTGAGTAACGCCGCGCCCCGAACGATAGGCATCTCCCAATTGTCGCGCAGCTCCAGCGTAGCCTTTTTTTGCTGCCAACCGATACCATTTTACCGCCTCGGCGGAGTCTTGCTCAACTCCCTCTCCAGTTTCATAACTGCGTCCTACATTATAAATGCCAAAAAGTTCTCCTTGAGCTGCAGACATTCGATACCACTTGAAGGACTCGGAAAGATCTCGCTGCACTCCATCACCTGCGGAATACATCGCAGCGAGGTTGTTTTGAGCAATAGCATAACCATGCTCTGCTGAACGGCGATACCATGCCACAGCCACTTTCGGATTGCGGCCAACCCCCTTGCCTCTGTCATAGGCTACACCAAGCCGATATTCGGCGGGGGCATAATTTTGCTCCGCAGAACTTCTATACCATTGCAAAGCAATAGATTGGTTTTTCTTCATGAAAATCCCCCATTCGTGCCCGTATCCAATCAAAAATTGTGCGGCGGGATTGGGGTAGTAGTTTTCAACCAAAAATACCACAGCAAGCACCCATAGCTTTAAGCCCGAAATCGCAGCGCTTATCATTAAACCTTTTTATTCATGGTTATTTTTTGCGTAGTTTGCGGAAATCGCAGGTGGTTTGGATGTTGAACCAGAACTGGGCACTCTGCTTGAAGAATTTGCTGAGTTTGAGGGACATTTCGGGCGTGATGCTGCGGCGGCC
>JBIKUM010000426.1:0-3529 GCA_044347585.1 Terrimicrobiaceae bacterium | reverse complement strand
ACCCACCCCACCCGTGACAAAACTTGCCGTTCCACCAAAAGAGAGCGAAGCCAAGTCGTTGGTGACATTGGTCAGCACTCCCACCAACCCAGCTCCGGATAGATCCAACCCTATGCTGGTGGAGCCACTGATCTCCTTGCCCCGCAAGGCCACGTTGGGAACCGTGTTGGTGTTTGTCGCCCAAGCCACCTGCACATTGGTCACTGTGATCGGGAGCGGCGTGATCCTGCCGGTGATCCCACTGATGGATGGTAGGGCGTAGTTGGAAGCGGAAGAACCCGCAAGGGCCAATCCACTCACATGGACAGCCTTGCCGTTCCCTGCCGAGGCGGTCGCAAAGGCTCCGGTTACCCCGGTCAGATCGAGCGTCGCCGTATCGCCGGAGATCACGCCGGCGATCACCCCACCGGTCACGGTGGCGTTGGTCGTCTGGTCGTAAGGCTTGTCGGTCACGGTGAGACCACTTACTGCCAGGATCTTCGGCGTGATGTTCGCCGTCAGGGAAGGCTGGCTGAGAGCATAGTTTCCAGCGTCCGCTCCAGCCAAAGTCATTGCCGTGGTCACGGTTAGGTTGTTGCCCGCATTCACCTGGGAGAAAGAGCCGGCCGTAGCCTGAGCCAGCGTCACGGTGTCACCGGAAATGACCCCACTGAGCGAGGCGCCGCTCACCACTGCGATCGTGCTCTTGTCGTACTCCTTGTCGGCCGCCGTGGCGCCAGTCACCGTCAGCGGCTTAGGCGTGATGTTCGCCGTCAGGATCGGTTGGGTCAGGGCGTAGTTTCCGGCGTTCGCACCCGCCAGGGTCATGGCTGTGGTCACGTTGATACCAGTGCCCACGCCGAGCTGGGCGAAGGTGCCAACCGTCTGGTTCGCCAAATTGACCACGTCGGAACCCAGCACCCCCTGGAGATTGGCACCGCTGACCACCGCGGTGTTGGTACGGTCATACACTTTGTCGGCGGCGAGAGCGCCGGACACCGTGAGAATCTTGGGCAGGATATCCGCCGTCGCCGTCGGTTGGATAATCGCGTAGCGCCCGGCATCCGGTCCCGCCAGCGCGTAACCACTCACCTGCACCGTCTTATTCGTTCCCACCAAGGGGTCGCTGAAGTTCCCCGTGCCTTGGCTGTCATCGAGGGTAACATTGTGGCCGGATTGGAGGCCGACGAGGGTTCCGCCGGAGACCGTGGTCTGGGTTCCCTGATTGTAGATCAGGTTTTGCGCGGTCACCCCGGTGACCGTAAGCGGCAGACCCAAAATGCTGGCGGTCAAGCCGGTCGGTTGGGTCAGGGTGTAGTTACCCGCATCCGGACCGGTCAACACATAACCGGACACCGTGACCGGCTTGTTCGAAGCCGAGCCGGAATCGGCAAAGGTCGCCACCGCCGCGCTGGCATCCAGCGTCACGTTGTCTTGGGCTCCGCCCACCGAGACCACCCCGACAAGCGAACCACCGGTCAGCCCGGTGACCAAAGTCCCGTTAAAGGGCCGATTCGTGGCTACCGCGCCGCTGATCGTCAGGTTCTTGGGCGTGATGTCGGCGGCCAGGCTCGGCTGCACCCGCAACACATAGTTGCCGGCGTCGGCGCCCCCGAGGGTGATGGCACTCGTCACGGCAACGTTGGTCCCCACCTGATGGCTGGCAAAGGTCCCCACCGTGTCGTTGGCCGGCACCACCTGATCCCCGCTCACCACCCCGAACAAGGCGGCATTGGTGACCGATGCCACCGTGGTGCCGTCATACACCTTGGAGAGGGCGAGTGCGCTCACCACCGTGAGTTCGCGGGGTTCAATGTCCGCGGTCAAAGCCGGTTGGCCGGTGAGCACATAGTTGCCCGCATCCGTCCCGGCCAGTGCCATCGTGGTCTCCACCGTCACATTCGTGCCCGCTTGGTACACCGGCAGGTTGGTGCCGCCCAGCACCACCGTCACAAAGAGCCCAGTGGTATGGTTGGTCAGGCCAATGTCATCGCCAGCAATGGTGTTGGTGAGCACGGCGTTGCTGATGACCGCCGTGTGGCTGCTGGTCCCGTCATACACCTTGTTCAGGGCCAGCGCCCCGGTGACGGTCACCGGCCGCTGGGTGACAGTGGCGGTGATGTTGGTGGGCAGAACGAGCGAATAGTTGGAGGCGAGCACACCCGTGAGCCCATACCCGGAAACGGTCACCAGCTTGTTCGTGCCAACGTGCTTGTTCAGGAAAAATCCCGCCGCGGTATTCGTGTTCAGAGCCACCCCGTTGGTGACCTCGTTGGTGGTCGCGGGCAGGACCAGCTTGGCCAAGCTGGCGTCCAGGGTGGCGTTGGTGGTTCCGTCATAGACCCGGTCCAGAGCCGCCAAACCGAGAATCTCCAAGGCTTGGCCGCTGATGGTGCCCGCCAGGGTCGGCTGACCGGTCAGCACATAGTTGGCGGCGTCCGTTCCCGTCAAGGCCATGGTGGTGGCAACCGTGATATTGGTCCCCACAGAACTTGCGGCAAACGTGCCGGTGACATGGTTGGTCAGGGTGACATCGTCACCAAAGACCGCTCGGTCCAAGGCGGCTCCGAGAACCACGGCGGCGGTGTTACCATCATACACCTTGGTCTGAACGCTGGCGTTGATCACGGAAAGCTGCCGGAGCGTAATATTGGCCGCCAGGTTGGTGGGCTGGAGGAGGCGGTAGTTCCCCGCATCGGCTCCCGTCAGGCTCATGGCGACACTCACGGCGATTCCGTTGCCCACCGTGTTCGTAGCAAAAATTCCGGCCGTGTGGTTGTTCAGGTTTACCACATCGTTCGTCTCCACTCCGGACAGGGTCGCCCCACTGATGCCCGCCGCCGTCTGCTTGTCATACTCCTTGTCGGCGGCCACCGCGCCGGTCACGGTCAGGTCCTTCGGATCGATGGTCACGATCACCCCGGACACCGGATCCAGCGTGTAGTTGCCGCTATCCGCGCCCGCCAGGCTGATGCCGGTGATGGTCACCGGCTTGTTGGTGCCCATCAGCTTGTCCGCCATGCCACCCATTGCCGTGCCCGCGATCTGCACGACATCCGCCCCCACCACCCCGCTCAGACTGCCCCCGCTGACCACCACGTTCGTGGTGGCATCGTAAATCCGGTTCGAAGCCGTCATGCCGATGATCTGGAGGGCCAATGGCGTGATATCGGCGGCAAGGTTTGTCGGCTGGGTCAGGGTGTAGTTGCCGGCCGCCAACCCGCCCAGGGTCATGGCCGTGGTCACGGGGATGTTTGTGCCGGTCTGGATTTGGGCGAAGGTTCCCGCGGCCGCGTTCAAGAGGGTGACGGAGGCGATGTCGTTCGACTCCACCCCGACGAGCTGGGCACCCTGGATCTGCGCCGTATTGGTGCCGTCGTAAATCTTGCTCAGGGCCACCGCGTTGGTGATCGTCAACGCCTTCAGCACAATCTGTCCGGTCAAAACCGGCTGAGCCAGGGTGTAGTTCGAAGCGTTGGTTCCCGCCAAGCCATATCCGCTCACCAACATTGTCTTGTTGGCTCCGACCTGGCCATCCGGGAAGAAGACC
>JBIKUM010000119.1:0-8440 GCA_044347585.1 Terrimicrobiaceae bacterium | reverse complement strand
GGCCAGCGAAACAAGAGAGGCGGTTTTAGCTGCGGCAAAAGAACTCGGGTATGTTCCCGATCCGCAGGTCACTCGGTTGATGCAGCATTTGAAGTCGTATAAATCGCAACCGATCACTGAGACGATTGCGTTTTTATGGCCGGATGCGACGCGTCATGAGGTGGCCACAAACCCATACCTGAAACTGATGGCGGCTGGCGCAGAGAGGCGTGCCCGGGAATTGGGGTTTTCCATCGAACATTTCTGGCTCACAGACTCAGGGATGACTCAACGGCGAGTGGACAAGATTATTGCCGCACGAGGAATCGAAGGAGTTATCGTAGGACTGCTTTCCCACCATGCCCACATGGAGATCGACCTGTCATGGGATCGTCTCTGCACCGTGATGCTTTGCGAAGGACATTTGGCCCCGCCGTTTCATAAGGTGCAGCATTCACATTACGACGGCATGACGACTGCAGTCCGCGAATTAGCCGCCCTCGGCTATCAGCGCATTGGTTTACAGTTGGACGGACTTCTCGCGGAACGCCTGGATCACCGCTATGAGGCCAGTTTTCTCGTGCAACACCCCTTGGGGTTGAACGAAGCCATGCCGCTCCTTCTCCTGAAGAAAAACCTGTCGAAACAGGATTTCAAAGCATGGATCAAGGAAACCGAACCGGAAGTGATTCTTTCGCTCGATTGTTCGCAACTGCGCGACTGGCTCAAATCCATTTCCACCCCGCTCAGCAAAAGGATCAAACTGGCAACGCTTAATTGGATTGATGAAAAGCCGGACTTGGAATTCATGGGGGTGAATCAGGACTTCGCACAACTGGCTTCGAATGCGGTAGATTTAATCACTGCGCACATGCTGCGCAACGACCACGGCATACCTACCTCTCCAAAGCTCGTGCTTTCCCCGGGAACCTGGGAATCAGTTGATTAAAAAATCGGCGACTGAATTTTGGAGAATGAGGAGATAATCAATCTCGCTCGGTTTGCAGGAAATAGACGCGGTCTTTTTCCAGCTCGAGAGTGTGCTCCGAGGCAGATGGCGACACCACCGTTCCGGGCTGCATTTCCCTCAGGGCCGCCGGGGTTCGCAGATCCAATTCCACCTTGCCTCCAACCGTCGATTGCACCACGACAAAATCATCCGCCGCCACAATGGCGTTGCCCGGCGAAGTCATACGCCAAGCCCCAGCCGATGCAGCGAGACGGCTGATTGCCTGTCGCGAGAGGTTGTAAGCCCCCACGAAAACAACTTGGCCTCCCGATGCGGGGCGGATCGCCGCAGCAGCGACTTTGCCGGAGGCGGGATAACGCGCCAGCACCGTGGCTGAGGGATCGTCAACGGCCAGCGAAAAACCTGCGATTTCCTTGATGCGCTCGGCATTCCAATTTTGTGCAGGCTTGTTCCAGCGGTCGCCGGCAAGCAGCGGATGCTTGGTATCAAGGGGCCCCTTCTGCACCCCACTGGTCGCAGCTTCGAGAGGCCGCAACTTCAACCCGAGCACATCATCCACAAAGGCCTCGCGCCCGGTGCGGAGTTGAACATGCCCGGTGCCTTGGAGCACGACGATCGTTGCGCCCGCTTCGCGAAGCGCCTTGATGCGCGCGCCTGTCGCTTCGTTGATGTCCAGCAGGTTCTGTAGCACCACGAGCTTGGCGGGCAGCACGAGCCCCTGCCGCAAATCGGCGGCGTAGTAATAGCGCACCGGAACGCCCGAAGCATGCGCCTCGTTCCATTGCTCAATCATTCCTCCCATGTGGAACTGCGGCAAAGCCGAGCGCGCCCAATCGACAGAGTCCTCGTCGAAGACAAATGCAACTTCTGGAACCGGTGGTTTGGGTGCTTTTCTCGTGATGTTTAGGGCCTGCTTGATGCTGTCCCAGGCGGATGCGATAAAGCTTTTCTCTGGCGGCTTCTCTGCGCTGGCAACGCGCTCGTCGCCGAATTTTTTGATTCGTGCGATCTCCTCGCGCATCTCGGGGTCATCCCATTCCTGCGTGGGACCGAAATTCATGAGCGTGGCACCATTGTTCCCAGCCGCCCACAGGCGAGCGAATTCGCGTCGCCACATGTCGCGCTGCATGGCCATGTCCTTTGCGCGGCCAACGCTGTCGTCGTTGTAGCTCACTCCTAACCCGGCAGTGGTAGCCCCCTTCGGACGCCCCGTCCAAAGGCGATGATCCATGTCGGCGAGGAAAATTTTCCCGTTGACCGTGTAGGAGTCGAGCAGGGCGTTCATGCCACCCACGGCGGGCGGGATTCGCACTCCGTAGCCAGGTTGATGGAAGTAGGCGTCGATGTGTGGTGACCGCAGCAGGCGTGAAACCACGGTATTGTCGCGACGGTGACCGCCATCCCCTACGCCCCACGCCGCCACCAGCAAAGGCCGCGAGAGCGACTCCTTGACGGCGAGGGCAAGTCCCTCAATGTAATCGGCGCGTCCTTCGGCGAGAAACCGCTTGAAGTCATACGACCTCCGCTCGCTGACGGGATTGTGGAAACCCTCGCCGCCACAGAGCTCAGCCGCAGGTGGCGGAGCTACTTCATCAAAGGAGGTAAACTGGGTGCCCCAAGCCTGATTGAGAGTTGTCACATCGCCGCGATAGCGAGCCGCCGCCCATTTTCGGAATGCAGCCCGCGCAACGGGCGAGTAGTCGCCCCATTTGGAGGGATTGGCGGCCAGCACCCCGTCTGGCGGCGACCAGGAGTAAAGCTGGATGTCCTGCCCTCCGAGAAGCGAGTATCCGACCACTCGGTCCGCATACGGGCTGGCCTCCACTTCGCGGACGACTTCGCGGACAGCATCGGCCGCCTCCTTCCGGAATCGTTCCGACATGTAGGAGATCCCATACTGCTCTGGCTTTCCAGCGCCGGGTTGCGGCGGGCCGTCACGAAACTCCTGAAAATGACCGGTGCGAATCAGAGACTGCCCAGCATCGTTTCGGATGACATCGTCGGATGGCTTTGCGTCGGGCAAAACCTTCATTAAACCGCCAACCGGCCCGCTGAGGTCCCGCTCTGGATCTGCAAATCCCATTTCGGGATAATTTTCCACAGTCAGGCCCACGAGAAATTTGGCCTTGGGGTTGGCCTCAGCCGCGCGGGCCAGCACTGGCATAATCGAGCCCCGGTTGTATTGACCCGGCCCAGTCCAGAACGGAGGCATATAAACCACAGGAGTAAAATAGCCAACCCGCGGCGAATGGGCTCCAACATTCAGGCTCACTTCAACCAAGTCCAAGCCCAGTTTGTCATAAACATTATCCACATACCCTCCCCAGAAACCCCATCGCCCGCCCAGGATGTTGAGGGGTTTTCCCGCGCTGGCGATCACGGGCAGCCCGTCACCATCACGCTCTATCCCGGGAGACAGAACTTCGGCGATCGCAGGGGGCAGGCAAAGGCAGGCAAGAGCGAGCGAGCCAAGAGAACTGAGAAAGTGTGAACGGTGCTGTTTCATATGAGGACCTGATGACCGGAATGGAAGTTGTGCGTATTGGGGAAGGAAGATTTGATATGCAGGTTAACCGAGCAGCGATCCGGTGGTCGGGTCGATGTTTCGCTTGAGGTTGTCCATCAGGCCGAGCGCCATGACATTCCAGCTGAGGAAGCCTGGTTTGAGGAGCGGTTGCCCAGTGTCGCCATGGTAGAACTCGTGCAGGCAACCGTTGGTGGTGATGTCGGCGGCAAAGACTCTGATCAGTCGTGAGGCGACTTCGGCAGCTTCCTCGCGGTATCCATTGTCGTTGAGCAAATAGGCGCTCAGGAAAGTGCTCAGCCCCCATACGGGGCCCTGCCAATTGGAGGGGTTGCCGCTCGGATTGTTGTTGTAGATGGGATCGTGGGCGCTGTGGGAGCGCACGCCGACATCGGAGAGAAACTCGGAGGCATCCATGAGCCGGTTGCGCAGGGCCAGTGCCTGCTCCGGTGTGGCGAGTCGCGCCCAGAGCGGGAAGAAGGAAGCCCAGTTGCGGAATTTCAGGAAGGCCTCCCAAGTGATCCCCTGGAGAGAGGTCTCGCTGGCATCGGCAAGGCAATCGATGTTGTAAAAGAAACCATCCATCTGGTCCCAGTAGCGGTCGCTCACGACGCGTCCCAAGGCATCCGCGCGTTCGCTGAATTCCCCCGCCCCCGGCTTGTTGAGTTTCTTGGCCAATGCGGCCATGGCACGCAGGTCGCGGTAGTGCCAGCAGGCGAGGTCGATGCCGGCGCTGGACCGTGGCGGGCGTCCGTAAACGGATGGATTGTTGTCGATGCCGTTGCCTTGGAAGCCGAGCCAGATGTATTTGCCATCGGGGGCCACGGTCTCCCGCTCATACCAGTTCCGCACGGCGAGCAGCTTTTCCCAATACGGCTCGACCCATTGGAAATCGCCCATTCTCTCGGCGATCAGGAAGCAGAACTGCGCCTGGAGAGGATAAGGATGGCTCAGGTATTGGAACTCGCCGTCGGGCGAAGCCATCTTGGGCGGGCGGCCATCCTCGCGGACTCCGTCGAGGAGATTCAGGATGGATCCCTGGCCGCAGGGCAGAGACTCCTCTGGCATCGCGCAGGCGATGAAGAAGCTGTCCCAGTCCCAGAGGTTTTCGTATATGGCCCCGGGAACGACATAGTGCCGTTTCAATCCGCCGACCGGGTTGCGAACCATCTTTTTCCAGTTGTTGCCGAGAAACTCGTCGGTGATGGCCACGGCCTGATCGAGGTCGGGCATGGGTGTGATGGAGCGGAGCGGGGGAACTCCTTCGCCATCGAGATAGCTGGTGTCGTATTGAACGGGATTATATTTCATAAGGCTGTCAGGTCGGTTGAACCTGAAAATGGATTTTTAGACAGGAGGACAGGATCAACAGGATTCACAGGATCGGTTTCTGAAAGGGGTGCTTGGACAAAACGATCCGCCGTGATTCGATGTAATTAATTCACCCTCTGTGCTCTCCGTGTCCTCTGTGGTTAATTTCACTGGATTCGGGTTGAAATTCATCGCGTTTCGATCTGCAGCAGGCGGGCGGTGTGTTCCTTGGCGAGGGTCACGCTCAGGACGCCGGATTTCTCATTCCATTTCCAAAAAGGCGAGGCCTTGGCCGGGAATCCGACGCTGATTTGCGGTTTCTTGCCTCGAAGTTCTGGCAATGGGATGTCTACCGTGCGTTCCTTGCCTGCGAAGCGCCAGACGGCCAGCAGCGTGGTCTTGCCCGAGACGATGCCGAAGCTGGCCCACGGGGCGCCAAAGCGCGCGAGGCCGAGCGGCCAGATCGGCTGACCGCGCCGGATGAGTTTGCGGATGGTTTTGTAATAAGCGATCCCCTCCTTCACCAACGCCAGGCTGCGGGGGGCGATCTCATGGATGCGTCCGCTCTGGTGGATGCGCAGGAGCAGCGAGTTGACCATGTTGAAGATGGTCTCCTCCTCGCCGGCATCCTTGAGCGGGTAGCTCCAGACGGCGGCCTGCTCGGGGGTGGCCGCCGAAGCCGAGGCGGCGGCGATGATGCCGGTGAGGCGGTAATCGGTCTGGTCGCTGGTGGACTGGATGCTGTGATGGCTGAGCGAAGCGTAATCCATCCGCATGCCGCCGCTGGCGCAGTTCTCGACCACGAGGCCGGGATGGCGCTCCATCACCGAATCCATCCAGGCAAGGAAGGCGCGATTGTGCTCCAGGAGGCCGTCGCCGAGGGCATCGGCCTTGAAATCGGTGCCGGGACCGGCGTTGATGTTGTAATCGTTCTTGATGTAGCCGACCCCGTAGTCGCGGATCACGCGATCCAGAATGCCGTCTGCATGTTTGCGAACCTCGGGATTGCGGTAGTCGAGCTGATAGCGGCCGTGGTCGATCACGCGGCGACCGTCCCGCTGGAAGAACCAGGCATCGGGAAATTTTTTTGCCACGGGCGAGGTGATGCCGACCACTTCCATCTCAAGCCAGAGGCCGGGAACCATCCCCTTGGCACGGACATGATCCATCACCTTCACGAAGCCGCCATTCGGGAAGCGGTCGGGCGACTCCTTCCACTCGCCCACGGAGGTCCACCAGGTTTCCTGCAGTGTGGAAAACCATCCGGCATCGACCACGAAATATTCGCAACCGACCTCCGCCGCCGCATCGATGACCGGCAGAAGTCTCTCGGTGGTCGGCTCCGCCATGAGGCAGTTCATATAATCATTGAAGATGACCGGCATCTTCTCCATGTCGGGGTGTGGCAGACGGATCAGGCGGCGCACGGAGTTGAGTTCCTGCAACGCGCAGGTTAGGCCTCCCTTGACGCGGCCGATGGTGGCAGGCACTGAGGTGAAGCTCTCACCCTTGGCCAGCCTCTTGCTCCAGTGGCCTTCGCGGAAGGTGGGGCCGGAGATCAGGACATTAAGTTCCCTGGCGATGTCGCTGATCTCCCAGTGCCACGAGCCGTTGTGCTCGATCTGCCAGAAGAGGGTTTCGCCGGTCTCCGTGTTTTCCAGCGCACCCATCGGCAGGTAGCCCAGCGTGGACCACGATCCCTGGTTGGAAATCGAAACGCGATTGAGCGAAAAATGGGTGAAATCATAAACCGAGGAATAAACCTGCGAGAGGCCGAAGTCCTGGAGGCTTCCCGAGCGCCACTGGCACTCGCCTCCCCAGGTGTTGTCGGCGAGGTGCAGTTGCATCTTCTGATCCCAGATCTGCTCGCCGCCGAGCGAGGCTCCGGGGAGTGCGGCCGTGGAAACATACTCGAGCAATACGGGCTCCTTGCCGGTGTTCACCACCTCGCTCCATGAACGCAGTGCCCTGAGTTTGCCAATGACCTGCAGGTGCGAGGTGACCCTGAGTCCGCCGCCCTCCTGCACGATTTCAAGCTTCGCTCCCAGCGGGGTCTTGCTTTCGCGATGACTCTTGTAGCGGAGTTCCCCGGCGGGATTGGTGCCGGTGTATTTGTTGCCGTGATGGTCATCCCAATCGCGGCCGTTCGCTTGCACTTCCACCAAGCGGGACCATTTGGTCAGCTTGCTCTCGGGATCGGGCTTGGCGCCTTTGGCGAACGAGAAGTTGAGCAACTTCACCGGGGCATCATCGGCGAAGGCGAAGAGGAGGTGGAGGCCGTTGGCTTTGAAGGAGTGTGTTTTCATGAGTATTGTGAATCTTCCGAAGGATTGGTTTTTATTCGGACTGAATCAACAGGGCGCAGTGGAAGAACATGGCCGAATATCTTGAAATTCGGCCATGTTGCGCGCCACCCGCGATGGGCTATCGAACAGTGGTTCTAAGAAGCGCTGTTGATGAGCACGGTCACTTTTGTTTCGTCGTGGTTGCTGGTCCCGTTTGGGTTGAGCAAGAAATCCACGCAGTCCCCTTCATTCAAATCCACGGAAATAGTCTTGCTGTGCGGTTCGGCATCTCCGTCGCCAATGACGCCAGTGGACCATTTCTCCTCCCCGTTGACGCGCAGGATTCCAATGACGCCAGTGTTGTCCTGCTGTGGAGTCTTCTTCAGTCTTTGAAATGTAACCTCGATCTCGGCTTTGCCGGTGTGATTGCTGACCCAGCGCAAACAAGTCCAAGATCCATCATTGCAGGGCATACACAGGCCTTTGGAATTGATGTAAGTGTAGAGGTTGAACCATTTCGACCACATATTGTTGAGCTGTGGATGATCTCCACCGAGCGACTCCCGATCCGTGTAGAACTTCATCTGGTTCTTGCTGGAATCGGGGTTGAACTCGCCTTCGTTCTTGGTGAAAAGATAATACCAGTTGTTTTCGCCTTGGGTCTCGGAGTATTGGCTCGGCCAGGATGCTAATTCCGCAGCTCTTGCCTCTGGCGATACCCCGAGAAAGAGGGCACATGCGAGCAGCAAAAGCGCCGCAGACCGGGCAAACGATAGACGGAGAAATGAACTGGCGCTTGGGGTCTTAATCGAGGCAATGGTGGGAGTATTGGTATTCATGGAGAAGGCGAGTCTTAAGCGTGAGATGATTCCATTCAAACGGTAATTCCTGTTACAGTATCACCAAGTTTTGTGGGCCTCAGCGTTTCCAGCGGAGGGTCGCGATTTCGAGCGGGGCGAGTTCGCCGGAGAGGGTTTGGCCGTCAATTTTGAGCGATGGATTTACCGTGTCGGGGACGAGGGATAATTTGCCAACGGAAGGAATGTCCAGACGCAGCTTCTTGGTTTCGCCGCTAATGTTGACCACTGCCAGCAGGGCCTCGTTCTCATTGACCCAAAACGAAGCAACCACCTGATCCTCTCCGCGTAGAAGCTCTGTCCGCTTGGCTTCAAGCAAGAGCGGCATCAGCGGGTTGATCTCGGCAGGCAGCGACATCATCCCCTGATACAATTCGGGGAATTTTTCCAGTTGGTAGCCCGGAGTCGGCGGCTTCAAATAATCTTCGAAGGTATAAAAGATGAGACCGCGCACACCGGCCACGAGCGATTGCCAGACTTGATTCCGCACCTGTTGATAGGTCGGAATTTGCTG
>JBIKUM010000039.1:0-13324 GCA_044347585.1 Terrimicrobiaceae bacterium | reverse complement strand
GCGTGCGGCTTGAAGTGGGATGATGGCGAGGAGGCAAAGAAATGCGGGAAGCAGGCGGGCGGTCATGTCGTGAAGTTAAGGTTTTTTTGGCGGTGTGCTGAATAACTTTTCCATTTGGGGATTTTTTTCAACCCCGAGTTCCATGGCTTTTTGATAATGCCGCCGCGAAAGCTCGATGGCGGGCGGTTTTTCTTCGAGGTAAAAGACCGCGAGATTGTAGTGCGCGTCGGCATACGAGGGATCGAGTTCGACGGCGCGGCGGAGTTCGTGCTGGGCACCTTCAATCCAACCCCGGCGGCCCATGACGACGCCGAGAAAGTTTCGCGTCCGGGCGTTCAGCGGATCCTGCAACATGGCTTGCGAGAGGGCCGCAATTGCTGCGTCCGATTCATTGCGATCCATGTAGATCATCCCCAGCGTGAGCCACGCCGGGGCGGATTCGAGGCGCTGGCGAACGGCTTTTTTGAGCAGTTCCTCGGCCTTGTCGGGATGGCCTGAATAAAATTCCACCATGCCGAGATTGACGAGGGCCATGAGATTGTCCGGTTCCAGCGTGAGAACGCGGGTGTAGGCGTTTCTCGCAGCCCCGTAGTCCTTGCGCTCGAAGGCGACATTTCCTTCCGCGATGGAGGCAGCGAGGGTGCGGGGTGTGAAATTTTTTCCCGCTTCCTCCGCCGACAGCTTTTGCGTGGATGCGAGGACGCATGCCGCCAGCAGGGCGTGAACGGCAGCGCGGCGCATCATGTGGCGGAGAGTTCCTTCGAGCGGCGCTCGGCTGCCCGCACGGCTTGGATCAATGCGGCGCGGACTCCGTTTTTTTCGAGTTCGCCCAATGCGGCGGCGGTGGTGCCTCCGGGGCTGGTCACCATCTCACGCAAGACGGCGGGATGCTCGCCGGTTTCCTTCGCGAGTTGCGCCGCTCCCAGAACGGTTTGGATAGCGAGCTGGCGTGCGAGATCCGTGGGAAGGCCGCAGGAGACGCCGCCATCCGTGAGGGCTTCGATGATCAGGAAGATGTAAGCAGGGCCGCTGCCGCTCAGGCCGGTCACGGCGTCGAGGAGCTTTTCTTGGACTTGGGAAACAACGCCCACGCTGGCGAAGACCGCCTCTGCGCAGTTCTTGTCGGCATCGGTGGTGTTGGCTCCGGCGGTGAAGGCCGTCGCGCCACAACCGACGAGCGCAGGGGTATTTGGCATGGCGCGGATGATCCGGCATTTCGGGGCCATTTTTTCCAAGGTGGCGACTGTGAGCCCTGCGGCAATGGAGATGAGAAGTTTCCCATCCAAGGCCGCTCCAGACTGTTTGATCGCGGTCGCCGCCTCTTGCGGTTTGACGCAAAGAATCACGACAGGGGCCGCCGCCGCGGCCTCCTCGTTGGAAGTCGCGACTCGCACGGATGTGGAGTCCTGCAGGCTTTCAAGCATCTGCGCCTCGGGGCATGAGGCAATGATCTCCCCGGCGCTGCAGACCTTGCCGCGCAACATTCCTTGAATGATGGCGGATGCCATTTTCCCTGCTCCGAGAAACGCGTATTTCATGTGCAGACGCTAAAGGAGGGGCGCTGGAATGCAAAGTCTCGATTCCCAAACCCGAGCCCTCGTTTTCAACAAATCCGTCACATTTCAGACCTTGTTTCCTGCGAAGGCCCAGCATAGGACATCGCCACCAATGGACGCCTCTACCTCGATCCTTTCAATTCAGGACCTCCACAAGAGCTTCGATCAAACACCCATCCTCAAGGGCGTGAGCTTTTCCATCGAGGAGGGCGATCTGGTTTCGGTCATCGGCCCCTCGGGATGTGGCAAAAGCACGATGCTACGCTGCATCAATGGCCTGGAAACGCTGGACTCAGGCGTCATCAACGCCGCCGGCGCGTGCATTTCCCGAATGCCCGGTGCCAAGTTGGATGGGGATTTCGAGAAAAATGCCCACACCCTGCGCCAGCGGGTCGGCATGGTTTTTCAACAATTCAATCTCTTCCCCCACCGGACGCTTTTGCAAAACACCATGATGGCTCCCATCATTGTTCGTGGCGTTCCCCGTGAGGATGCCGAGAAAACCGGGCGCGCCCTGCTTGAGAAAGTAGGCCTCGGCGCGCATGTGGACAGGTATCCCGCGAATCTCTCCGGCGGCCAGCAGCAGCGTGCGGCCATCGCGCGCGCACTTGCCATGCAGCCGAAGGTCATGCTCTACGACGAGCCGACCAGCGCGCTGGATCCCGAGCTTGTCGACGAGGTCCTGCATGTCATGAAGGCGCTCGATGCCGAGGGCATGACGCAGATCGTTGTGACGCACGAGATGCGCTTCGCAAGGGACGCCAGCGACTACATCATCTACATGGAGGGCGGTCACATCGTGGAAATCTCCGACGAGGACGAAATTTTCGAAAACCCGAAAGACGAGCGCACCCGCAGGTTCCTCAGGAGGTTCATCTGATGAAAAAAACCACACTTCTTTTATTTTTGGCTCTGGGATTTCTTTTCCAGTCCTTCGTGCAGGCTGACAACAAGACGCTCCGCTGGGCTGCGGCGACGGACAGCAACGCGCCCTACGCCTTCTACGGCCCCGGCAACAAGCTGACCGGCTTTGAATACGAGGTCATCCAAGCCGTCGCCCGCGAGATGGGACGCGAGCCTGTCTTTGTGCCGAACGACTGGGACGGCCTCATCCCCGGCCTGGGTCGAGGGCTTTACGACTGCGTCATCTGCGGCATCGAGATCACACCCGACAAGGCGCAGGAGGTGCTTTTCACAAATCCCTACTATGTGACCTACGAACAACTCGTCGTTAAAAAAGGCACGCCCCCGGTGACGAACCTTGATCAACTCCAAGGCAAGCAGATCGGCACTCTGAGCCAGACTGCATCCTTCAACATGCTCAGCAAGACGCCCGGTGTGGTGGTGAAAATTTACGACGAGGAGGTCAACGCCTATGCGGATGTCGCCAACGGCCGCCTCTTCGGCGTGCTCCTCGATTACCCGATTGCGAAATATTACGCCTTTGCAAATCCGAACCTGAAATTCACCGGCCCGCCGTTCGGCCAGGTCACCTACGGGATCGCCCTCACCAAGGGGAACTCCGCCCTCGCGGCTGAAATGAACGCCGCTCTTGCCCGCGTCGTCTCCAGCGGAGAAATGCGCGACATCCTTTCGCGCTGGGGACTCTGGACCGCCATGGTCGCCGACACATTCGGCCAACCGGAGGACCCCTCTCTCCCCGACACCGAGTATCGGGCCTTTGTGGCCGCCACAGCCGAGCAACCCACCTTGTTGAACCGCATCATCGGCTACGCCCGCTTCTGGCCGCTGCTCCTTGAGGCCTCGCTCCTCACCATCGAAGTCAGCCTCCTCGGCATGGCAGGGGCCGTCCTGCTGGGTTTCACGCTGGCGATCATGAGGGTTTACGGCCCTCTTCCCGCGCGCTGGCTCGCCTCACTCTACATCGAGCTGATTCGGGGAACTCCGCTGCTCATCCAGTTGCTCATCCTCTTCTATGGCCTGCCGAATATCGGCATCAAACTCGAGCCATTCGTAGCTGGTGTGCTCGGCCTCGCCTTGAACTACGCCGCCTACGAAGCCGAAAACTACCGCGCCGGACTGCTCGCCATCCCCAAGGGACAAATGGAAGCCGCCCGAGCTCTCGGCATGACGCAACGGCAGGGTCTTTTCAATGTCGTGATCCCGCAGTCCTTCCGGTTGGTGCTGCCGCCCGTGACAAACGATTTCATCTCGCTTCTCAAGGACTCCTCGCTCGTTTCCATGGTCACGCTGGTGGACCTCACCGGTGCCTACAAACAAATCGCCACACAGACATTCGACTATTTCGGTGCTGGTTTGCTGGTAGCGGCATTTTATCTTCTCATCGGCCTCCCTTTTGTTCGCCTCGCCCGCTACACCGAGCAGCGCTTGAATCCCGCTGCCAACTCCCATGGCGCGAAGGGTGGGCGGTTCCAGTTCCATCTTGGAAAATCCTGATCCGCCGCACGGGTCCCCGCCTTATCGACATTCGTGCGCCCCGCGATTAGCTTGCCGCCGTGTTCAACCGCTACCGAAACATACAACTCACGCCGGTGAAGGTCCTCATTGGCCTGAATATTCTCGCTTTCGTCTTCATTGAAATCCTGCCGCAACGCCAGCAGGCGGTTGCCGACCAACTCTTCGGCTTGAGTGGCGCCGGACTGGGGCAGGGCATGCTTTGGCAGTTCATCACCTACCAATTTCTCCATGCAGGGATTCTCCATCTGGCTGTGAACATGATGGGTCTTTGGTTCACGGGAAACATCCTCGAGCGCGTTTTGGGCGTTCGGAGTTTTGTGTTTCTCTACCTCCTCTGCGGCGTTGCCGGAGGCGTTTTGCAATTGTTGATCAATCCCGGTCCGACGCTGATCGGGGCTTCAGGCGCGGTCTGCGGCCTCGTTGCCGCCTTCTCCACGCTCTACCCGCGAATGCCCATCACGGCGCTGTTGTTTTTTGTCATCCCGGTTCGCATGCAGGCGATGTGGCTTGGAATCATCGTTGTCGGCATGTCCCTGATCTTTTTGCTCACTGGCCTCTTTGGCGACATCGGCAACGGAGCGCACATCGGCGGCGCGCTCGCTGGTTTTTGCTGGGTCAAATACCGCCAACGCCAATTTCGCGTCGTCCGCTCCTGAATGGGATCGACTGAATGGCCTAATTCAAAGACGGCGCCTGCGGAGTCGCTCCGGGAATGCTCATGCGAATATAGTCGGTCGAGCCGCCAAGGATTGTGCAGGTCAGGAGTCCAACCCTCTCCCGGCGGAAGAAAAAAACCGTGAAAAAGCGGTTCTCGACCATGCCGCTGCCGTGGAAAAAATCGAAGCGCGGGTAGTGCAAAATCCTCATGCCGGAAGGCGGCGATTGAATCCCGAGACGGTTGCGCAGGGCTGAAGAAATCGCCTTTTCCAAAAGGTCGTTACTTTTGGGGCGGCAGTGAGAGTTGAGGTCCGTGTTCTCGGCAAGATCCAGAAACTGGTTCGCGATTTTGGAAAAAACGGGCTCGGACTGGACTTGGGCCAGCAAATCTTTCAGGGCGGTATCACAGGTGTTCATGGCTAGCGCCGTTGAATGGCCCTGCACGAAGATCGTTTCCAAGAAAAATCCCCTTCGTTACAAAAATGTCACACGGGATGTTCTGACTCGCGGAGCATTTCGTTAAGGAATGCGGCATCGTCCGTCAGGGCTTCGGGTGAGTCTCCGGCAACGAATTCGAGAAGGATGTTGGCATCCACGCCGAGGGCGCGGAGTTCCGAGACATAGGCGGTCCATCGATCCTTTCCCTCCCGCAAAGGCAGGCGGTGTGAGGGATCCGGCCACCAATGGAATCCGTGCACATGCTGGAGCCTCGGCGCGAGGGTGCGCAGCCCGTGAAGGCATTCCTCCAGAGGACGGCCATGCGGTGGCTGCCAGAGCGTTTTGATGAAGGGGTGCGCTGTTGCGGCAAGCAGGTCGCAGGTGGACTCGAGGGTATCGGTGAGCGTGCCTCCGTGGAATTCGTAGCAAATGGTGATGCCTTTTTCAGCCGCCAGATCGGCGCAGCGCAGGGCGTCTTGGATCACCTCATCGCGCCATGCTGCATCGGAATCTGCCGAACCGCGATTGCCTGCCCACACGCGAATCACCTTGGTCTCCAGCGCAACGGCGGAAGCCAGCACGGAGGAAAAATGGAGTCCATCGGCAGGACTCGCCGCGAGGCGGTAGTAGGAACCATAGGCGGCGACATCAAGGCCGTGCAGGCGCGTCAATCGACCCACTTGCGAGGCTATTTCCGTGTCGCCATGCGGCACATGCACATCGCCGCCCCACTCGATGACTTGGAGTTGGTTTTTGCAGCACAATTCGACGATTTGCTGCGGGGTAAGTTGACGGAAGGTGATGGATACGAGTCCGGGAAGCATAGTGGTTAAGCCATTCGGGCGAGCATGTCTTCGGAGACGCCGTGTTGAAGTGGTTTGCCAGCCAGATAGAGGTCCAGTTCGCCGTTCATCCAATAACCCATGCGAGCGATCTCTCCGCCAATGCTGCCGGCGATGTGTGGGGTTAGGATGACATTTTCCAGAGTCCGCAATGGCGAGTCCGGCAGTGGTGGCTCGGGGTGGGTTACATCCAGAATGGCGGTGATGTCTTGGCGCTCGGCGAGCACCTCGCAGAGATCAGCCTCATCGATCACCGCCCCGCGCGAGGTGTTGATGAGCGTCGCCGCCTCGGGCATGGAGCGGAGGAGCGGGGCGTTGATCATTTTCTCGGTTTCCGGCAGCCACGGAGTGTGGATGCTCACCACATGGCTTTTTGCAAAAAGCTCCTGAAGGGAAACCAGCGTGACTCCCAGCGAGGCCGCTGCGGCGGGCGTTGCGTAGGGATCGTAGGCGAGGATGTTAATTTCGTGTTTCGCCAGATGTCCGGCAACAAGGCGACCGATGGCTCCCAAGGAGACGAGACCGACATTCGAATGGAATGCGCCTGCCACAGGGGAATGTTGATGACTAAATTTGCCAGCCCGGGCGAGGCGTTGGCTCGACCAGAAGCCTGTGAGCCCAAGAAGAATTGTAGCGTGGGAATACTCGGCCACTGGAATGGCATTCGCTTGCCAGGCGCTGGAGATAAGGATCCCACGCTTGTAGGACTCGGGCGTTGCAAAGCATTTCACCGAGCCGGCCGCGTAGAAGACCGCTTTCAATCTTGGTGCAGCGGCGAGAAATTCGTCGTCGAGCTTTGGCATTCCCCAAGTCGCAAAAAGCACATCGGCTTCGGCAAGGGCCGCAGTATGATTTTTCCACTCTGACCCGCTGACGGTTTCAGGAAGAAGACGAACTTTTTTGCCAATTTCCGCTCGCAAGGCTTCTGGATAGGCCTTCGGCAAATAGTTCGGCATTCCGATCAGGAGAGCATTAAGGGAATTCATTTAATTGCGATTAGCAGATCGTTTTTTTCGTTCGAGAGGAAAAGTCCTTTTGGTCCGCAGGTGTTCGCAGCCTTATTTGACTTCCTGACAGGCTCGCAACCCAGCTGGGACATCGAAGCGGGGCTTCCAACCAGCGGCCATGAGCTTCGAGGGATCCGATGTTGAGTGGCGGATATCACCTGCTCGCACGGGTTCAAAGCGAATCTCAGACTTGGAGTCGGTGAGTCGCAGGATCTCCTGAACGAGTTCGAGGATGGTAATGGATTTGCCGTAGCCCGCATTGAAGACTCCCGTGGCGTGTGGGGTTTCGGCAGCAAAGGCGAGGGCTCCCACGATGTCCTTTACAAAAATGAAATCCCTCGTCTGGCCACCATCACCGTAGACCGTGATTGGCTCCCCGCTGAGTGCGCGGTGGAGGAAAATCGGCACGGCTGCCGCATAGGCGCTGCGCGGATCTTGGCGTGGTCCGAAGACATTGAAGAAACGGATGCACGCTGTCTGCAGCCAGCTTTCGCGGGCATAGAGGCTGCAGTAGTATTCGCCGTCGAGCTTGGTGATGGCGTAGGGACTCCGGGGATCGGGCGTCATGCTTTCCACCTTGGGCTGGATGGGATTTTCGCCATACACGGCTGCGGAACTGGCGAAGCAGAGCTTCTTCACGCCGTGTTTGCGGCCCGCTTCGAGCACATTCAGAAGCCCGCGCACATTGAGTTCCACGGTTTCGTCTGGTCGTTGCATGGATTCCGGCACGCTGATGAGGGCGGCCAGATGGAAGATGTAATCCACCCCCTGCATGACTTCGTCGAGGAGCGGCTTGTCCATGATGGATCCCTCCACGAACCGGCACTTCAGGCCGTCGAGGTTCTTGCGGTGTCCGCTGCGCAGGTTGTCCAAAACGACAACCTCCGCGATGTCTTGGTAATGCTCCACGACATGACTGCCGATGAAGCCGCTTCCGCCGGTGATGAGAATTTTCATTTCGAGGCCTTTCTAACGAAGTCGTTCATGGCTTCTTCTTGATCTTCGATGCTCTTCACGAGCGCAAGTTGGGTGCGAAGGCGGTCGAGGTTGTGCGTGGGATGTTTGATTTTGAAATACACATCGCCCTCGAGGTAATCGGTGAGGAAGCGAATGCCAATTTCGAGTGTGATGAGCTTGCCGGAGAAGGCGAGGTGGGCGATTTCGGCCTCGTTCAGGAACGAACTCGCGGAGGAGAGATATCCGCTGACGAGCGCCTCGAACATGGGCATCTGCATGCGAACCTTGGAGACATCGGGTTCGTCCTCCAGTGCGGGACTGGTGGCGGTGCGCACCATATCGCCGAAGTCGTAGAGCGCGAGCCCAGGCATGACCGTGTCGAGATCGACAACGCAGACCCCCGTCTCAGTGGCATCGTCGATCATCACATTGTTAAGCTTCGTATCGTTGTGGGTGACCCGTTCGGGAATTTCTCCCTTGGCGCAGAGGTCCAGCAGGCGGTCAACGATGTCCTCGCGGCGTTGAATGAAATCCCACTCGGCTTTGACCTCTGCAAGTCGACCTTTGGCATCCGCTGCAACGGCTTGTTTAAGGCGTTCCAGACGCGAGCGGGTGTTGTGGAAATTAGGGATTGTCTCGTGGAGTCGTCCGCCGGGAAGTGCTGCCACGAGGCCTTGAAATCCGCCAAAAGCCTTCGCCGCCTCGTAGGCTTGGCGCTCACTTTTGATGATGTCATACGAGCGCGCGCCTTCGATGAACAAATATCCCCGCCAGTATTTGCCTTCGCCATCGCGGTGGTAAGGGAGGCCGTCGTTACTCAAAAGGACTGTCAAAGCGCGCCGCGATGCATCCGGGACTCCTGCGATCTCAAGCTGCCTGTGGGCCTCCTCAGTGACGCGCTGGATGTTTTCCATTAACGCCACGGGGTTCGTGAAAATGCGCTCGTTGATTCGCTGAAAAATGTAACGCACACGCGTGCCAGCCTGGCTGAAAGCGGCTGCGAAGGTGTCATTGATGTGACCGCCTCCATAAGGAGTGCTCTCGAGGAAGGATCCTTGGATTCGAAATCCTTTGATGATGTCTGCTACCGGGTTTGATGTTGTCATGGGAAATGTGTTCTGAAAACAGGGTATAAAAACCTGCAACCGCAGGGGCTATTTGTCTCTTCTAAATGGGCTGGTTTTTATTCGCAAACATAAATTTTATTGCAAATAGATTCGCTTTTTCCATGATGTCACCATGCCTCGAAAGCCCACACTCCTTGCAAGGAATGCGAGGGAGCGTCTTGCCGAAATAGCCGCTTCTATCGAAGCCAGCCGGTGCCTTCCGACCTTGGCTGTGTTGTCCGGCGAGTTGAAGCTTCACGCCTCCACCATCTTTCGAATTCTGCAGGACCTGGCGGTGGAGGGTGTGGTTTGGCAAAGCCCGAGCGGAAGGTTTTACCCTGCCTCAGCCCGCGTGGAACAGGTGAGGGGAAAGCCGCTGTGCTTCATCGGTCGCGAGATGTGCCACTGGAGCCGCCTCTATCAAGAAATCCTCTCAGGCGTGTCTGAGGCGAGTTCGGCGAATGCGGGCAGTTTGGTGCTCTGTTCGGCTCCGTCGTTGCTCAAGCAGGCGGATTCGCTTCAACCGCCCCGATTCGCTTCCCTCGACATCCAGCGGCGCGAACTGGATTCCATCCTCAAAAACGCTCCTCGAGGTTGCTGCGGTTTTCTTTTCGACCATCTATGGGCTCCGGAGGTGATTGATGCTTCTTCCTGCCCGGATGGAATGCGTTTGCAACTGCTGCGAAGCGCTCCGGTTGGCATTGACCAGAAACACGGGGCGCGTCTTGTGCTTGGAATGATAGACCGCAGCGCGTTTGCCGGAGTGGTGCTGGTGGTGCCCTTCAGAGGTGATGCCGTGATCGACGAGTCGATGGCATTTCTCGAGGAGGAATTGGAGGGGCGAATCGTGAAGCGGATGGATTATGCAGCGGCTGCGAAGCAGGTTGCTTCGCTTTGTGCGAAGGGCTTTGCATTTGTTTGTCCCGAGGACCATGTGTCCCGCGCCCTGGCCGAAAAAATCGCTCCCCTCCACAAGTCCGGCGAGGTATTTCCGCTCATCGCTACGCAAGGCACCGGCATCCTCTCGGCACCTGTCAGCCGATTGAGATATGATTTCCGGCGTCTTGGGCGCAGCGCGGCATCCGTTCTTCTTAATGGAACCCTTCCGCCCTCGCTCAAGCCCGCCCTCGTCAGCACCGTGTCTTCTTAAAAACTTCCTTCATGACCACCACAGAAAACCTTCCGTCCATTCCGCTCGCATGGCTTGAACCCGCCGCTCCGCCGCTGGAGATCGACTTCGGCTGCCATCGCGGCGCGTTTCTCATCGGCATGGCGGCGTTGCATCCCGGATCGAATTTTCTCGGCATCGAAAAACAGTCCGACCGCGTGAACAAATGCAATGCCCGTGCCGCGCGTCTGGGATTGTCGAATGCCGCCGCCATTCAAGGCTTGGGCGTCGAGGCGCTACATGCCTTGCCGCCAGCAAGTGTGTCGATTTTTCATCTGTATTTCCCCGATCCCTGGCCGAAACGCCGTCACTCGAACCGCCGCGTGTTTCAAAAAAACTTCCTTGCCGAGATTTCCCGCGTCTTGCGTCCACAAGGCGTGCTCCGCCTCATGACGGACGATGCCCCCTACTTCGGGGAAATGCGCGAACTCACCCGCGAAGGTTGGGCGGAAATCCCTTGGGACGATGGACGCGAAACCGTGCTGACCGCGTTTGAAAAAACATTCCGCAATCGTGGTCAAATCCCGCATCAGGCCGCATTGAAGCCGGTCTGATTGGCAATTACCATCTACTTGGCCGAAATCCAGGGGCTGCCCTGCGCATCGGACTTGAGCGAGTTCATCACGATGTAAAGCAAACCTTCCAGCATCTCCGGTGTGGTGCGGTAAATGTCAGTTGATCCCGCAGGCGGCTCCCAAGTGGAAGCAGGCAGGGTGGGGGAGAACATCAATTCCCTTACATCCACAACCATCGAAAAATCGCGTCTCTTGACCTCAAGCCGCTTGATTTTATGCCCGGCTGCAACCCAGACGCGGGCTTGAAAATCCTCGGCTCTCGTCGCCTTGGCCAACTCCGGCATCAGCCCCGCCGTAAGAACTCTGCAGCTCTCGCCGTTGAGTTCCACGACCTCCGCCACATCCGGCCGACTCACGGAAAAAAGCGCGGGCAGAAAAATGGCCTGCTGGGGAGTGATCGGCAGGGCAATGGGTGTTTTCAATTTCGGGCCTTTTCTTGGCACGACTTGGAATTGCGAGATGAGGTATTCCACCTTCGAACCCGGAGTGACCCACACCTCATCGCCGTTGCGGCAGACCGTAAAAGTCTCTCCCAGCACGGGCGCGGCGACTTTGACCTTATCGGGAAATTGCACCTCCGCCTGCAGAGTGGCGCCTTTCATTTCCTGCGGAAGCCGCCCGCCGACATCGGCCACCTCAAGCTGGATCGAGGCCGCACGGTTCGCTCCATTCGACTCTGTGAGAAGCACGCCCAAGAGCGGTTGGAAAATTTTTGCAATCACATCGTATGGGTTTTCGCGGGGTGCCGGCTGCTGCGCCCCAACGCGCGTGACCAGGAGAAACATCAAGCTCAGCAAAGGAAAAAACAGGCGCATGGTTTCATTTAATCCTCGTCCTTCCGCTCTGGCAAAAGAATCGTTTTGCATTTCCACGCCGTCGGGTGTCTTTATGTATCCGTTATGGAAGGCAACATGGCAGCAAGCCCCCGAATTCGGGGCATTGAAAACAAACGATGATCGCCGCAGGTATTATCTATGCTTTCACGGAAAGCACGCTCGAGGGAAAGCTGATCCTCCTCGTGCTTTTTCTGGCCTCGATTTTCAGCTGGGCCGTCATGGTGACCAAGATCCGCTTCCTGAGCTTTTGCAAGCGCCAGAACGACCGCTTCCAAAACCTCTTCCACCAAGACCGCCAGCCGCTTCGTATCTACGAGTCGGGCATCGCCTTCGAGGGGTCGAATATTTTTGAAATCTACGAAGCTGGAGCGAACGAACTGTGCTTTCAAATGCTGGGATCCGTCGAGGTCGATGAGAGTTTCTCCTCGCGTCTCAAGACTGCAGAAAAAATCACCCCCGCCCAGATGCGCGCCGTCCAAGCCGCCATGGAACGCGCCGTCGGGGAGTCCGCGCTCAAACTTGAGTCCAAAATGATCGTTCTCTCGACCGCCGTGAGCGGTGCGCCCTTCCTTGGCCTGCTTGGAACTGTCTGGGGCGTCATGGATGCCTTTGCGGGTATTGCTATTTCGGGAAATGCCAACCTCGCCGCCATGGCCCCTGGCATTTCAGGCTCGCTCATCACCACCATCATCAGCCTCCTCGTGGCCATTCCAGCCATGTTCGGCTACAATTTCTTGGTCACCACGCTGCGCTCGCTCCTCGTGCAGGCCGACAATTTCGCCGCCGAGTTTTCTTCCGAAATCGAGCACCGCTATGTCGAGTTCGGCAACCGCGAAAGCCGTCGATCGCTCCTTTGATCCCGCATGCGACGCTACTCTTCGAAAAACGGCCTGCACTCGCTCACGGAGCTGAATATCACGCCCATGCTCGATTTGGTTTTTGTGTTGTTGATTATTTTCATGATCACAACACCCCTCATCGAAAACAGCATGGACCTGGTCGTTCCGAAAAGCTCCACAGCCGCCGGAGCATCGAATCCCTCGCAGACCTTCAACATCTCGATCGATAAAAACAATGTCCTCAAAATCGACAATGCGCTCGTCACTCCCGCCGATCTCGAGGCCCGCCTCGCCACTTTGAAGGCCGAAAAGCCGGACACCGCCGTCGTCGTGCGCCCCCACTTCGAATTGCCGATCCAGAAATTTATTTCCGTCATGGATATTCTCCAACGCGTCGGAATCACCAAAGTCGGAGTCATGACGCTCAAAGACGACGCCTCCGCGCCGGCCAACGCCCGCTGACATGGAAAATCCGCACTTCAGGCGGAACCTGATTGTCGTCGCCGCCCTTCACCTCCTGCTCATCGGTGGAATCCTCTATTTCACCAAACGGGAAATCAAAAAGCCCCAAGGCGACATCACCTGGGTGAATCCCGGCTCCTTTGCCGCCGCCGCAGCAGCTGCTGCTGGAGATCCACCTCCGGAGGTCGAGGAAGAGCCCGAACCAACCCCTCCACCCAAGCCAAAATCCACGCCCGAACCAACTCCTGAGCCCGCGCCCGAACCGACTCCGGAGCCAACCCCTGAGCCGACTCCCGAACCAACGCCCGAGCCAAAAACGGAAAAATCCGATCTCATCGAGTCCACTCCAACCCCTACTCCGAAGCCCACACCCACACCCACACCCACACCCACACCAACCCCGAAACCCAAGCCGACTCCAACGCCCACTCCAAAACCCAAG
>JBIKUM010000312.1:0-3544 GCA_044347585.1 Terrimicrobiaceae bacterium | reverse complement strand
CATCCACAGCCACGGTCGCCGGCAGGAGTCGGCCGATGAGCGGGAACTCTGCACCGGGGAAGCCGAGTTGCCAGCGGACTCCAAGAGCTAGGGCGCCGCCGAGGAAGAGGAAGGCGAGGGCGGTCCAGAGGTATTGGAGCCCGATCATCTTGTGATCGTAGGTCCAGATGTATTTATGGAAAAAGCCGACCTCGTGATGATCGGAATGCGCGTGGGAGTTTGTCTCTTGGACGGGTGCGTCGATGGTAGTTGCTGACATTTTCAAAAATGAGGTTTCAAATCTGCGTTGATACTAAAAATTAAAAATCGTCCTCTGAACATGAAAAATTTCGGAATTGCTGTGTAGGCGAAACTCATTACGCCGCGATCGCTGGTGGCGTTGCCTTTTTCATCGGAAAAGGTCGCGGGAATCTTCACAGGGTGCCGGGGTTGAAGTTCGGTGTGATTTCCGTCTCGATCGGGTTGCTATGTCCGGCTGCCAGATGGTGCGCGGCGGCAAAGGCGATCATCAGCGCATTATCGGTAAGCAACCCAGGTGGCGGGAAATGGATTTCGAGCCCTTCTTCCGCAGCACGCTGGATTGCGCGGGAGCGGAGGGACGAGTTCGCGCTCACGCCTCCGCTGAGACTGAGCCTGCGGCGGTTCTTTTGGCGGGCCGCCTTGAAGAGCTTGGAGAGCAGGACATCGGTGACGGCGGCTTGGAACGATGCGCAGATGTCGGGGAGATCAGCTACGGCGGGAGCGCCGTTTTTTTCGAGGAAGATGCGGACGGCGGTCTTGAGTCCGCTAAAGCTGAAATCGAGATCGCCCGAGTCGATCATGCCGCGTGGAAAATCAAATCGCGTGGGATTGCCGCTGCGCGCAAGGCGGTCTATCTCGATGCCTCCGGGGTAGCCGAGGCCGAGGAGTTTCGCGACCTTGTCAAACGCCTCGCCTGCGGCGTCGTCGAGTGTGCGTCCGAGCAATCGATAGTTGCCGAAGCTCTCCACATCGAGCAGCAGCGTGTGGCCGCCGCTGACGACCATTGCCGTGTGTGGCGGAATTTTTTCGTAGCCGAAAAATGGAGAGAGCAGGTGGCCTTCGATGTGGTTGATGGCAAGGAACGGTTTTCCCGCTCCGATGCAGAGGCCCTTCGCGGTTGCGGCACCGACGAGCAGGGCAGAGGCAAGGCCCGGCCCGGTGGTGGCTGCGATGGCGTCGAGATCGCGAATTTGCACGCCTGCTTTTTCCAGGGCGCGGTCGATGATGGCGGGCGCGGAGACAAGATGGTTTCTGGACGCCACCTCGGGAACAACGCCGCCGAACTCGGAGTGGATTTGCGCCTGGCTGAAAATCTCATGCGCGAGCACATCGCCGAAGCCTCGCAGCACGGCGGCGGCGGTTTCATCACAGGAAGTCTCGATCGCGAGCAGCGTGGGCATTTATTTTTTCTGGTTCTTGGCGTGTTGCAGGGAGCCTTGGAGGGCATCCACGGCGCGTTCGAGCTGGGGATCCCAGATTGCGGCTTCGGCGGTGGCGGGATCCTCGCGCTTGCGGCGGGAGCGGAGGAGGTCAGTCTCCTCGTCGTGGGTGAGTGTGGCGCGGATGTGAGGACTCACGCCGTGCTCGTGGATGAGTTTGCGGCCTGGAGTGAAATATTTCGCCGTGGTGAGGCGGGCTGCGGAGCCGTCAGGCAGCGAGACAACGCTCTGAACCGAGCCTTTGCCGAAGGTTGTTTCGCCGACGAGGAGCGCGCGGTCGAGGTCCTTGAGCGCGCCGGCGACGATCTCCGAGCCGCTGGCGCTCGCGTAGTTCGTGAGGACGACGACGGGATATTTGCGGTTCGGGCTGGCAGTCGCAGAGGTGCGGTATTCCCGCGAGGGCGTCCGGCCTTCCGTGTAAACAACGAGCGTGTTGGGTGGCAGGAATTGTCCGCACACATCGACGGCGCTGCCGAGGAGTCCACCGGGATTGTGGCGCAGGTCGAGGATGAAGGCATCCATCCCCTTTGCCTCCAATTTATCCATTGCGGCGCCAAGTTCGGCAGCCGTGGGTTCGTTGAACTGGGTGATGCGCGCGTAGCCGATGCGTGGCTGTCCGGGATTCCTCTGCGGGAGGATGCGGGCGTCCTTGATGCTGGCCACTTTGATGACTTCGCGGGTGAGTTCGTAATCCTTCATCTCGCCATTGGAGGGGCGTCGGATCGTAAGGACGACCTTTTCACCGACTGTGCCACGGAGTTTTTCGACAGCCTCGTTGAGCGGCGTGTTGTCGGTATTCTCACCGTCGATTTTAAGAATTTGATCACCCGGCAGGATGCCCGCCTTGAAGCCTGGGGTGTCCTCCATGGGATTGATCACCGTGAGAACGCCAGATTTTTGGGTTACGACCACGCCGAGGCCGCCGAATTCGCTGCGGGTGTCCTCCTGCATGTTTTTGAAGCTTTTCGGCTCCATGAATTGGCTGTGCGGATCGAGATTGTCGAGCATCCCCCGGAGCGCGCTGTAGGTGAGTTCCTTGTAGTCTACTTTCGACTCGTCCACATAATCCTGCCGGATGAGTTGCATGGCGCGGGCGAGGAGTTGGAGTTGATCGTAGGGTGAGTCTTCGGCTTTTGCGGCGGATGCCGAAGTCGTGGCCTCGCGAGCCTGGGCGCTCAGGCTGAGTGCGAGGATGGCTGAGAGAAAGAGTCGGCGCATGGAGTTCAAAGTAGCACGGCGCGGGGCATTGCCAAACGCATCAAAAAATCTCCCAGGCATGTTTCTGGGGCAGATAGTCCGGAAGTTGGGAGCGGTTTTCCCAGAGCTTGTGGAAGACGGGTGTGGCGGAGCCGGACATTGGCGGGACGATCCAGCTCCAGTCGGCCGAAACCGCGCGGCCAGCTTTCATTTCCCGGGCGGCAAATTCCATGAACTCGGAGGAGGCGCGGTGATGATCCACGATGCGCACGCCGGCTTGCTCGTAGGAAAAAATGACGGCTGCATTGAGTTCCACGAGCGCGCGGTCTTTCCAAAGCGGGTCGAGTTTGCGGTTGATGCCCATTTTTTCAGCAATCGCGGGAAGCATGTCGTAGCGGGCCTCGTCGCCGAGGTCGCGCGAGCCGATCTCTGTTCCCATATACCAGCCATTGAATGGAGCGGCTGGAAAGTCGATGCCGCCAATCCGGAGTTTCATGTCGGAGAGAATCGGAACGGCATACCATTTGAGGCGCAGATCGGAAAACCATGGCAGGGTTGGATGCGTAAGGTGGACTTCCAAGGCTTGGGCGTGCGGTGGTGGAAAAACCACGGGGTCGCAGCCGCGCTGCTGGATGATGAGCGGCAGGAGGTCGAAACGCGTGCCCATTCCTTTCCAGCCGAGCGCCAGCGCCTCGCGAGTGAAGGCCAAATTCTTAGGATCGCCGAGGATCGATCCATCCGGCTGCTCGTAGCCCGCGTAGCCGAGGAGTTGATGATTCCAAATTCTCACCGCCGGGCCTTCGTTTGTCGCAGGGGCAAAGACTGTGATCAGAGGTTGGATTTTGCCGCCGTTGGTGGCGGCGTCGAGGTGTGAGAGCAGAGCCTGA
>JBIKUM010000528.1:0-3554 GCA_044347585.1 Terrimicrobiaceae bacterium | reverse complement strand
CAGCAACCACGATGGGAGAATGGCTGGTGACAAAGACTTGGGTGTCCGACATGACGGAAAGGGATTCCAAGACGGTCTCTATGGCCTTCGGGTGTATGCCATTTTCCGGTTCTTCTACGACGAGGACAGACGGTAGATTGTCGAGAAAGGGCAGTATTGAAAGCGCAAGAATGGATAGCGTGCCATCAGAAAGCCCCTGGGCAGGCACACTCAGTCCGCTGCTATAGTGAACCTTAACATATGCGAATTTATCATCCTCGCGCTGATACGCATCGATACTAGAAACCAGTGGCAATGCCGATTGCACGTGCATGATCCATTCCTCAAAGCGAGGCCTATCAGAAGCCAGACGGAGAACAGACCAAGGCAAGGTGCTGCCGTCAAAGGCGAGCGAAAAGTCCTTGCCAGGCGAAGGCTGTGCGCTCCTAAGACGGGAGATATTGGGGACATAAGCAAGGCACCGATCCCGCAGATGCTGCCGCAGCCAGTTGCAGGCCGGGTAACGATCATTGTCCGGAGGGACAAAGGCCAGCGAGGGAGAGCCGGCTTGAGACGCAAATTCAACGGACGCGGGCTTTGGCCCTTGCCATACCGGTTCACGCTGCAACGAGGTGTTTCCTGCTCGCTCCCTCGTCATGATGGTGCGGACGCCGGAGTTTGTGTTAAGGTGGCTTTGTGACCAGAGCCCTTCCGGCAGAGATTCTGTTGCAGGACGGGTGTGGTATAAGAGAATAGATTCTTGTGTGAGTTCGAGTCCGCTGTCTTCGACAGCCAGCGCCAGTTCGTAGCGTATGAAATGGGCCTGGGCTTTGGCTGCGATTGGTTGCGGTAGTTCTGCCTCGATCGCAAGCGCAAACCACCCGCCTGCACGATTGAAAACCAGATCCATTCCGCCATCAGCTCTGGGACGTTCGTGGCTTGGAGTGGGGCGGAAAAACGCTTGATGAATATCCTGCTTCTGCAGCATTTCTCCGAGCAGAACCGGAATGTCGACAAGTGTCGATTTGCCCGCACCGTTACAGCCGACAAGGATTTGAAACGGAGACAAGTCGACACCCAGTCTCTCAAAGCAGCGATAGCGATAAGCTTCGATTCGCGTGATCATGCGCCTGGCTCCGGGTTCTTCTTTCGGAATGCCTCATATGCGTCGCCGATAGCGGGAAAGTCGTCGTCTATTTCTGGTTCTACAATTTTGCGCTGACGGGAGACATATTCTCCGTTGGTTTTGACCCTCTCTTCGTAGACACGTGTGATGAGCTTGTCGGTGCCGTCGGGATTGTGCTTATTGAGGCGGTTGCCGCGACGGTCCACGCCGGCCTTCTCGGCCACGGCCATAAAAATCGGATACTCATGAACGTGGCCCTGGGCCTCGGCGTCCATTTCGTTGTCGGTCTTCTTCTTGAGGAAGAGTAGGCTGGTGAGAATGCCGACGTTGGCTTCGACGATAAAGGCCTCAATCGGTACCTCGACACAACCGAGAACCCATGCGTTACGCAGAATCCACCGACGGATGTATTCATCGCCGGGGTTGCCGAGGATACCGTTGGGAAGAACGATGCCCAGGCGACCGCCAGGACGGAGCCAGCGCAAGGACTGTTCGATAAAGAGGATCTCGGGGGCGACAGCGTTCTGGGTGGCGGCCTGCTCCATCCACTGGCCACCCTTCGCTCGCGTCCAACGGCGGGCGAGTTGGTGATTCTCGAGTATCGCCGTCTCGGTGATCGGAATCTCTGAGCCGAACGGAGGATTGGTCATCAGCACGTCCACAGTGCCGAACCGAATAAGTTGGGTGGCGGGTGCGTTGCCGGGAAGGTGTCCTCGGGGAAAAGCAAGCGAGTCCATGTGGAAGATGTGGCCTTCGGTGTTGGCGGCCATGAGGACGTTCATCGTGCTCGCGCGGACGAGGAAGGGATCAAAGTCAGCGCCGAACAGGTTTTTCTCCGTGTAGACGCGAAGCCGGTCCAGTATCGAATCTTGCGTCGAGTCGCCCACATCGCGTTTGTATTCGTCCCGAAAGCGGCGAAGCAGGTGAGCGAGTATGGCGACGAGAAATCCACCGGTACCACAGGCGGGATCAAGCGCCTTTTCCGACTCTTTCGGGTCTAGGATACGGACGACAAGATCGACGGCCCGGCGCGGCGTGAAATACTGTCCGCGGTCCCCGCGAAGGTTGGCACCTACGATTTCCTGATAGGCGGCGCCCTTCGCGTCCACATCGGAACGTGTAAAGTTGTAGCGGGCCAGTTCCATCACCATGTAAGCCAGCGCGCGGTCAGACAGAGTGATCTCGTCAGTGTCACGGAACACGCCGTAGTGTCGTTTGGTCGCCTTGAACAATTCGGTGATTCGAGCGCGGATCTTCATCCGGCCTTCTTCTGTGAACGGCTCGGTGGCCAGGGCAAAGAATTTGCATTCGGCCCCCCGGTTGGTCTTCTCGTCATACATCTTGGCGAAGATGAGGTAGAGGAATTGCCAGAAGGCGGCATCCTTGGGCATGCCCTCGTTGCCGTGGATGAAGTTATGGCAACGCTGGAAGGCACGGCGGAGAGCGTTCTCGTCCCCTGGGCGGATGTAGGTCGGGGCGTGCATGTCCGGTGTGGTCATGGTGCCGTCGGCCATCGGCCAGTCACCATGCGGAGCGAAACGAACCTCAAAGCGGCGTTTCTCCTTGCGGAGGAAAAAGCGTTCCAGTCCGTTGGTCCAAAGGCCCCATTCGCAGCCATCGGCCGCGATCAAGATGCCTTTGATTTCCTCGAGGTCTTTCTCGGCCTGCGCGAAATCCCGGATCTTGACGACCGCCTTCTTGCCGACTTTGGGGAGCGGACGGCAGATAACCGCACGGCGGAGGTTTTCGATCGAGTGTTCCTTGCCGGCTTCAAAGATGGCAATGTCCGCTTTTTTTCGCTTGCCCTCGACCGTGACGGAAAAGTCGGCCTTCATGCTCTCGGGTGCGATCTGGTACTCGAAGATAAACTGTCGCGCCGCCTCCTGGCGAACGTGCTCTTTGTCCGTCTCTTTCACCGGAAAACCGGTGATGAAGTCGGTCATCATCCCTTCAGCCATAATAGGGGCTGCGTCAACACTGGCCGATTGCTTCTTTGTGGGCTTTGCCATAGCTGAATCTTCTGATGTTATTAAACAATGGTTACACTATACCTGATCTCTGTTGCTGTTGCAAATCAAGAAGAACGCAACCATGCAGGTTTTGAGGCCCGCGTGATCGTCGCCAAGGGAAAAAGGAAGGCTGAAACGGAAAAATAAGCCGCGAGAGGAAATTTTTTGGATAAAAGATGCTACCAAAAGAGGGGTGGAAAAGATAGGGGGTGCAGCAAAAATATTTTTGACGTGAAGGTGTTGATTGCGCGGCGGGGGATGTGATATTTTTTAGATGACTTTACGGGAGGTAGCGGGTCCGGCGCGTCGCCGGGCCAATCCCGCGCGGGGCCCGGATGAGCGGCCCCATTGAAACTTCGTCTTTCCGGCACGGCGGACTCCGTCGTGAAACGTATCATCGGTTGCCTAAACTTGAGGACCTATCGCGGAAAAACCGCTTT
>JBIKUM010000567.1:0-3559 GCA_044347585.1 Terrimicrobiaceae bacterium | reverse complement strand
GACGCTGGCATGGAATGCAACGCTGGTGCAAAAGGGAAATTTTCTCAAAGCCGGCGGTGGCCTATGGAGCCTGAACGCCAAGCAGTATTTTAGCAGCTCAGGGAATGCGTTCATTATCCACCGCGGAGAGGTGCGGCTCAGCGGCGGTGACAACACTCTTTGGCCGGTGAACCAAGATTTGATGCTCTGGGATGGAGCCATCTTGAATCTGAACGGAAACAGCCAGTTGATCTCGACACTTGTTGGACAGTTGTCGGGTGTTCAACGGGAATGGGTCGGGGGCACAGTTACCTCGGCGACACCCGCTGTTTTTGGTTCCTCTGACATGGGCACCTTTGGGGGGCGCATCACCGGAGCACTCTCCTTCTACAAGGCGGGGGGTACGGGTTCCTATCTCCTTTCCGACAATGATTACACAGGCCCAACGTTGATAAACGCCGGTCCGCTGATTTTGAGGGATTCGGGCCGGTTGAGCCAGACCTCGGCCATTGACGTGAACTACACGACCCTCGAATTGCGGGGGCAAACGGGGGCAAACAATGGCACCGGCAGTTTGCGCAACCTGGCGGACCGGGTGAACGATTCGGCTGTTCTCACCCTGCGGGGGGCCACGCTCACCATCAATGCGCAGGCGGAAAAACTGACGCGCGAGGTGCTGGGAAACGTGAAGGTCGCGGAGGGGGTAAACTACATTTACCCGACGTCTATGAACTTTGGTGTTTCGGAAACCGAGTTGGTGATGAATCTGGGCCGCACGACAGGGTCTTCCGGCGTGGTGGTTTTTAACAACTCGGCGGGTAGCTCGTATTTTAATCCGCAGCTGGGGCCGGGGTCGCGGTTGCTTCTGACCAACCCGGTTCTACAAAATAATCTGCTGGGTCCTTGGGCGGTGGGTCGGCGTGAGTTCGCCGGGTACGTACCGGGAATCGGAGTCGGTCCGCTCAATGCCGCGGGTTTCGCGGGCTATTCCAACGTGACGCTGGCGACAGCCACCTCCTCAGACAACGTGCGCTATCAAGGCACAAGCACCACCCTCTCCCTGACGGCAGACACGTCGGTAAACACGCTCAACTTTAACACGCCCGCAGCGGGGGGATCGCTGAATTTGGCAGGCTACACTCTCCATCTTGCCGGCGGAGGGTTCATGGCAGGTCTGAGCGCGGATAATGTTACGTTCCGCGTGTTTGGAGGAACTCTCACCGCAGCGTCCGCAGGTGTGGCCTCGGACTTGTATGTGCACGCTCACGCATATGCGGGAAATTACCGGTTGTTGAGTTTGGAAAATACTTTTGCGGATAACGCAGGGGGTGCGTTGCGGGTTGTGATTGCGCACTCGGATATCTACGGGGGTTCTCGGTGGACGGCGGTTTCGGGGGCCAACACGCACACCGGCGGAACCGTGATCAACCAGGGTAGTGTCATTTTGAGCACGCCTCTGGCGGATGGTATTTCCACCGTCGCCATTCCCGCGCATGCCACCGATCCGACCGCCACGCTGGTGTTGGCTGGCGGCAGCGTACAGTTGGCGGGTTCCTATCAGATTGCCTCCTCGGCCATCCCCACGCTGAAGGGTGCTTCCGTGCTGAATCTGCGAAATTTTGTTCAGCCGCTCGCGGGACTTAATTTTGTCAACGAAGGCGGCACCACGGGGCCTGTGTTCAAGCCGGGGGATGGGGTGGCTTTTTCGGGCGCGAGTATCACGGCCGGGGATCCCACGCTGACGCTCACTTCCACTGCCGGTTTGCGGGTCGGCCAACCGGTCAGCGGGACGGGTATTCCGGCGGGCAGCTTTATCCAGGAAATCGTGGACAACACGACGGTGATTCTCTCCCGAAACGGTTCGTCTACGGTCAGCGGCACCAGCGTCACCATCGGCGGGGTGGCCACGCTGAACGGAACGATCCGTGCGGTTTCCAGCAATCTCGTCTCCGCGACGATTCCGGCGGGTGGTGCGCTGGATTTAAACGGACAAACCCAGGTTCTGGACATCGCCCCGGTCACGGTGTTTGGAAATGCAAACATCGCACCGCTGTCGCACACCCTGAGCCTGGATGCGGTGGTCTTGGATTCGGCCAATGCGGCCGTTGGATTGGTGAAGCAGGGGGCGGGTTTGTTGCGCCTGAGTAACGCAGGCAACACCTTCGCGGGCGGGGTACAGGTACAGGCGGGTGGCTTGGTGATCGCAGTGGACAGCACTCCTTCGGCGGCCGGAAGCGGGCCGGTTATGTCGGGCCCGATAGGCTCCGGGATGCTTGCCATGGGGGCCAATTCAGCCTCTAGCACGCGGTTATCGGCCGACGCGGGCTCCCGCACGCTTCTCAACGATTATGCGTTCTCAGGTACGGTGACACTGCAGGGTACCAGCTCGCTCACTCTGAATGGCAACACCACTTTGCCCGCTGGACAAACGTTGGTCACGGTCGACACCCCGCTCGCCACGCTGACTCTGGGTGGCTTGGTCTCCAACCTCGATGCCACCGCCACACTCGTCAAAAACGGTTTAGGCACGCTGGCGCTTATCAACAACAATCCCTTCTCCGGCGGCATACGTTTGGAGGCGGGAACGTTGCAACTCTCCGGCCTTGAATCGATGAGTCCCGCTCCGTTGGGCGGGGGAACGATCACTCTAGGCCTCGCTGGCTTGCTTTCACTGCTCAACAGCGGCTCCTCGAGCAATTCTACCATTTCTTATGGCCGCCCAATTGTCGTCAGCGGTACGGCAGCTGCTGCAAATTTGCAGATCGGGCCGTGGGGTTCGGCAACCACCAATAAAACCGTTGTGTTGCCTTCGATTACAATGGCGGGCGGGCAGATTTTGAACCTCGCGGCGAATGCGGGGTATGCGTTGAAAATCTCTGCGTTTGTCTCCGCTGGAGAGTCTCCGGTGCTGATCAATCCGGCTTCGGGATCCTCCGTGACGATCTCCAGCATCGGTACAGGTCCAAGGCCCATCAACATTGGGCAAGGCCAGTTGATTTTGCCTCCTTGGGTAAATGTGCTTTCTCCTGCTTTTCAGGTGCGGGCGGCGGGCGATTCGTTATTGCTGAATGGGACGGCTTCGGGGTCGGGAACACTCTCTTACAAGTGGTATCGGAATGGAACTGAATTAGTGGGAGCTAATACCGCTCTCTATGGGGTGTCTCCGGTGGGGTTGGGTGATTCGGGTCAGTATGCGCTGGAGGTTTCCGATTCTGTGGGAAGCAGTATGTCGCTGTCGGTGCGGGTGGACGTTCTTGGGATTACCAGCCAGCCCTCTGCCTTGTCGCTGGCATACGGCGGAAATGGCGCACTGGTCGTCGGCGCGACCGCTGGCACGGCTCCCGTGGCGTATCAGTGGACACGCAACGGACAAACGCTGCCGGGCGGGACGGCGTCTGTCCTGACAATTGCAAACGCGACGCTGGCAAGCGCCGGCACGTATGCCGTGCGCGTGAGCGCGGGTTCGTCACAGGTGTGGAGTGCTCCGGTAACCGTCGCGGTGAACCTGCCTTTGCCCGTGGTGAACGCGATCGAACCCCTTACCCAAGTGCGCGAGGCGGGCGAGGATCTGGTGCTCAAC
>JBIKUM010000101.1:0-8848 GCA_044347585.1 Terrimicrobiaceae bacterium | reverse complement strand
GTGGTCGCTCGTGAGTTCGGTGTAGATGCGCTCGTCGAGCTTGCCGTAGCTGGAGCCGCCGGTGTTGAGGGCCTTGAAGCCGCCGTTGTTCTCGGGGAGCTTCTGTTTGATGATGTCGGCTTGGATCGTGCAGCCAAGATGGTTCGCCTGGCCTGTGAGGTCGGCGGAGAGATGGTAGTCCTTGTCGCCTTTGATGCTGAACGCGGGATTGCGGAGGTAGCACCAGAGGACGGTCGCCATGCCGAGTTCGTGTGCGAGGGCGAAGGCTTCGGCGACTTCCACGATTTCGCGGTGGGCGTCATCCGAGCCAAAATAGATCGTGGCTCCAATGGCTGCCGCACCCATGTCGGAGGCTGTCTTCACCTTTCCGAACAGGATTTCCTTGAAGGCATTCGGGTAGGTGAGGAGCTCATTGTGGTTGATCTTCACCATGAATGGAATTTTGTGTGCGTATTTGCGGGAGACCGTTCCCAGCACGCCGAATGTTGAGCAGACGGCGTTACAACCGCCTTCGATCGCGAGCTTCACGATGTTCTCTGGATCAAAATAGGCGGGATTTTTTGCGAAGCTGGCGCCGGCGGAGTGCTCGATGCCTTGATCAACCGGAAGAATCGAGACATAGCCGGTGCCGGCGAGTCGGCCGGTGTTGTAGATGCGCTGAAGGTTGTTGATGACGCGCTGATTGCGGTCGGTTGGTGCGAAGATGCGATCCACGAAGTCCGGTCCCGGCAGATGGAGGGCGTCTTTGGAGACGGTCTTGGAGGTGTGCTTCAGAAGGTAATCGGCTTTGTCGCCGAGTGCGGATACGATGGTGTCGATCATTGTTATTGCGATTGAGCCGACAGGCATAGTGGACGCTTTTTGGTTTGTCCAGCCTCGGGCGCGCGTTTTTTTCCTTCGGCAGATCGGGTTTTCCATTGACCCGGAGCTTGTATTCTGGGATACGCCCATGCTCGCATATCGTGCATATCCCGTCTTGGCGTATATTTGCTTTGCTCCACGAGGGTGTGTATGATTCTGCGGCCGGGCTGTTCAGTGCCCCTGAACGCCTCGTCCGGTCTTGCTTTGATGATATTCTGAAATGATTTCCTGGATTTGTTTTGAATGGGAGCTTGCCTCCTTGGAGTTGCCCGTGCCGTCTGTTCCTCCTCTTCTTTTACGCCCTGCGGAGAAGGGCGAGGAGGACACGGTTTTCAAGGTGCTTCTCACGGCTTTTGCAATGGATACGGCGTGGGGTGACATCAGCCGCAGGCTGGAAGAGGGAATGGAGCACTATGTGGAGGCGGCTTTTGACCGACCGGATCCCTCCTGTATCGTCGCACTCCATGGCCACAGGGTCATCGGCGCCTCGCTTCTGGATGCGAATCCCGATGCGGGGAACCACTTGCTCAGCGGGCCCATGATTCTTCACGAATACCGGAATCGCGGTGTCGGCAGCGGATTGCTTGCCGCTTCGTTGATTTTTCTTCGCGACAAGGGACTGACCAAAGTGCGCGGTGTGACCCGGGCGAATTCAACGGTCTCCCGTTTTGTTTATCCGAAATTCTCAAGCATCCAGTCGCCTTACAATCAAGACCCGCTTCTTCCAACGGGGCGCTGATTTTTTCGCTTCCCACCGCAGGACCGATCAATAATGCTCCCCCACAGGATGAAGGGCTTTTTCGGTCAATACGAAACAGGGGGATTCTTTGATGAAATGTTCCAAGCGGATGGAACCGTGCGCCCCCACTATGCAAAAATTCTCGAGCGTTTTTCGGAAATGGACCCCGTTGCTTTCGAATCCAAGCGGGCTCTTGCGGAAAAGACCTATCTCAACCAAGGAATCACCTTCACCGTTTACAGTGGCGACGAGGGCACTGAGCGCATCATGCCGTTCGATCTGGTGCCCCGTATCATCCCCGCCGACGAGTGGCGACTGCTTGAGCGGGGGCTTGAGCAGCGACTGCGGGCGCTGAACCTTTTTTTGCATGATATCTACCACGATCAGCGGATCGTGAAGGAGGGGGTGATCCCCTTGGAAATCATACGCACGGCCAAGCACTACCGGCCTGAGTTGGTCGGGCTCGATGTGCCCCATGACATTTATATCCACATTTGCGGCTCGGATCTCATTCGAGGAGCCGACGGGACCTATATGGTTCTTGAGGACAACGGCCGCTGCCCCTCGGGGGTTTCCTACCTGCTCGAAAACCGCCAAGCCATGAAGCGGGTTTTCCCGAAGCTTTTCAGCCGCCACGCGGTGCGTCCGGTGGACCGCTATCCGCAGGAACTCCTCGAAGTGCTGCGCCATGTGGCACCCCAGGGGAACCCCGATCCAACCGTTGTCGTGCTCACACCGGGCATCTACAATTCCGCCTACTTCGAGCATTCGTTCCTCGCCCGTTCGATGGGCATCGAAATTGTGGTCAGTCAGGATCTCGTCGTGAAAGACGCCTGCGTTTACATGAAGACCACAAAGGGGCTCAAAAAAGTCGATGTCATCTACCGCCGCATCGATGATGATTTTTTAGACCCCACCGTCTTCCGCAAAGACTCGGTCCTCGGTGTTCCCGGAATCGTGAATGCCTACCGCGAGGGGAATGTGAACCTCTGCAACGCGCTCGGCACCGGCGTCGCCGACGACAAGGTCACCTATTACTATGTCCCGGCGATGATCAAATTCTACCTCGGCGAGGATCCCATCCTGCCGAATGTCGAGACCTACCTCTCGGCTGTCGATTCCGACCGGAAATTCATTTTGGAAAATCTTGAGAAGCTTGTCGTCAAGGCCGCCAACGAGAGTGGTGGCTACGGCATGATGATCGGCCCGAACGCCAGTCGCGAGGAGGTCGAAAAATTCCGCGCTGCGATCATCGCCGACCCGCGCGGATACATCGCGCAGCCGGTCATCAGCCTCTCGCGCTCGCCGTGCTATTTCGATGGCAAATTTGAAGGCCGGCACATTGATCTTCGGCCCTACATTCTCATGGGTGAAAAAACAACGATTGTTCCCGGCGGCCTCACTCGCGTGGCCATGCGCAAGGGCTCGCTGGTCGTGAATTCCTCGCAGGGCGGCGGAAGCAAGGACACCTGGGTTTTGGACGACACGGAGGCCACATGCTGAGTCGTGTTGCCGATTCCTGCTTCTGGCTGAGCCGCTACATCGAGCGGGCGGAGTCCAGTGCGCGCATCCTGGATGTGAATATCCAGCTCCTTCTCGACTCGGAGGTTCAAAGCGGAAATGACGCCAGCGATCTGTGGCGTCCCATCCTTTCTACACTTGCCGAGCAGGAGCTTTTTCAAAGTCAGCACGGAGAGTTGACCGGCGACACCGTGATGGAATTTGTGACCTTTGAAAAAGCCAATCCCAGCTCGATTTTGTCATCCGTGACCCACGCCCGCGAGAATGCCCGCACCGTGCGTGAGCAGATTTCCAGCGAGATGTGGGAGCAGCTTAACCGTCTTTATCTCCACCTCCAGAGCCCGTCCGCCCGCACGGCTTTTCGGGAAAGCCCCATCGGCTTCTACCGGAGTCTCGTGGATCAATTCCACTCGTTCCAAGGCATCACCGACGCGACGATGACTCATGGTGAGGGATGGCATTTCTTGCAGGCGGGAAAATATCTCGAGCGGGCGGATGCCACATCGCGCGTGTTGGATTTCAAATACCATGTCCTGCTTCCCAGCGGCGAGCGGGTGGGTGGGGATGTGGACATCACCCAATGGATGGCCGTGCTGCGCTCGTGCAGTGCGATGGAGGCCTACCTCAAGCTCTTTCACGGCCGCGTCACTGGCTGGGAGGTTGCTGGTTTCCTGATACTCCACGACAGCTTTCCCCGCTCCATCAGATTCAGCGTGGATGCGCTTGACCAGGCCCTGCACAGCATTTCCGGCAGCGAGCGCGGGCACTTCAGCAACGAGGCCGAGCGCCTCTCGGGCATGCTCCGCTCGAGCCTCGACTACACAACTGTCGACAGCATTTTCCAATCCGGTCTCCATCAATACCTCGACCAAACCCAGACTCGCATTGCGGAGGTCTCGCGGGCTTTGGCCGAAACCTACTGCCGCTGGCTGTGAGTCAAAAAGAATCTTCTCCGCGTCCGCTCACGCTCACTGTCCTGGACACCTACGCCTTCGAGGCTTTGCTGAAGCGGGTGGCCCGTTCGTTTCAGCTTTCCCTGCGCATTCTGCCGGCCCGGCTGCGCCCCACGCTCTCGCTGGCCTACATGCTCGCCCGGGCCTCGGATACTATCGCCGATGCCTCGTCGGCACCGGATTTTCAGCGACTCGCCTTGCTGCGCGGTCTGCCTGATCTTTTTCCTGAAAAGTCACCCGATCTGGGGTTGAGCGGCTCCGAGCGCGAGTTGCTAAATCTCATGCCTCGTCTGCTTGAGGCGTTGAAAACCCTTCCCGACCGTGAGGAAATTATCTCCCAGTGGCGAATCATTCTCGAGGGCCAGATTTTCGATGTGGAGCGCTTTGCGGAACCATCCCCCGGCACGCCGGCAGCACCGCTGACTCCCGAGGAATTGGAGAGATACACCCAGCTCGTCGCCGGCAGTGTCGGGGAGTTCTGGACGCGTCTCTGTTTCAAACATGTGCCGGATTACTCCTCCAGGCCGCTTGATGAAATGCTGCCGCTCGCTCGCAGCTTCGGCCAGGCGCTGCAGTTGATCAATATTCTGCGTGACCGCCGCTCGGATGCCGATGCGGGCCGTATTTACATTCCGGACGAGCGTTTCTATGTGGAAATGCAGCATGTCGCCGAATTGCTGAAATTCGCCGCTGAATACACGGCCGCCATCCAACCGCGCGCACTCCGCGCAGCGTGTGCCCTGCCGCTCGATCTCGCCAATCAAACGCTGGCCCTGATCGCCCAGCATCCGCTGGGAGTCGGAGTGAAAGTGCCCCGCTACAAAGTCTGGATTGCCTTCGCGAAGGCCTTCTGGCGCTAAATTTCAGACTCTTGGCGGGCTTGATATCCGGCCACGAATCGCTCGCGGAATTCTTGAAATGTTCCCTTCAGAATGTGCTCCCGCGCTTGGCGTGTCAGATTCAGGTAGAAGTGCAGGTTGTGTATCGAGATCAACCGGAGGCCGAGTATTTCCTCTGCTTTCACAAGGTGCCGCAGGTAGGCGCGGGTGAAGTTCCGGCAGGCATGGCATTCGCAACCGGCCTCGATGGGGCCGGTATCCTCGGCGAACGGGGCGTTCTTGAGGTTGATGGTGCCTGTGGCCGTGAAGGCTGTTCCGTTGCGCGCCAAGCGGGTCGGCAACACGCAGTCGAACATATCCACGCCCCGCGCGATCATTTCGATAATCTGCGGCGGTGTGCCGAGCCCCATCGCGTAACGCGGATGATCCGCCGGCAGAAAGGGGACGGCATTCTCGATGGCGCGGAACATCTCGTTCTCCGGCTCGCCTACGCTCACTCCGCCGACGGCATAGCCATCGAAGCCTATTTCGACCAACGCCCGAGCGCTCTTCTCGCGCAGGTCGGCGTGTGACGACCCCTGCACGATGCCAAAGATCAGCGGTCGGCCTTCCACCGGTTGGGAATCCCACCAATCCCTGCAGCGTTGCGCCCAGCGCAGCGTGAGGTCGAGACTCTTTGAAGCGTCCGAATAGCTGCACGGGTGCGGGGGGCATTCGTCGAAAAGCATGACGATGTCGGAGCCGAGGTCGCGCTGGATTTCCATCGAGGTCTCGGGACCAATGAAGGTCGGTGTGCCATCCAGATGGTTCTGGAAATGCACGCCCTGCTCGGTGATTTTGCGTAGCTTCGCGAGCGAGAAAACCTGGAATCCGCCGCTGTCCGTCAGGATCGGGCGGTCCCACGACATGAACCGGTGCAGGCCTCCGAGGCGGGCGATGAGTTTTTCACCCGGGCGCACATGGAGGTGGTAGGTGTTTCCCAGAATGATCTGGGCTCCGAGGCCGCGAAGCTCCTCCGGGCTCATGGCTTTCACCGTGGCCTGCGTGCCGACCGGCATGAATATCGGCGTTTGCACCGGGCCGCGCCGTGTGTGGACAGTCGCAGCCCGCGCGGAAGCCTCTGTTGCTTCGAGCGTGAATGAAGAGCCCAAGGCCGGGCTCACTTTTTCGGAGCTGCGCCTGCGAGAGCCAAGGAGATGTCGATCACATCCGACACCTTGTCGAGGTTCTCGCCTTGCTTGATTCCATAGTCGCCGCGGTTGATTTGGAAATTTGTGCGAACAACGAGGAGATCGCCCTGCATCTTCCCGCCGGTGCGGTCCGCAAGGCGGCCGGGCAGGTAAGTGACTTTTACCGGAACAACGACTTCCTTGGATACGCCCTTCAGAGTGAAGATTCCCTTCACATCGGCCGTGCCGCCATTTCCGTCTTTTTTAGAGTTCAAGACCTCCTTGATCTCGAAAGTGATTTCGGGGTGCTTCGCGGTGTCGAGCCACTCGGCGCCGAGCATGTGCTCCTGCATCATGGGATTCGGCACGGTGAGAGTCTTGGCGTCCACGATGATTTTTCCTTTGATGTCCTCTGGCTCCGCCGGATCTGCAGAAATGGTTCCGCTGATGCCGTTGGTTGTGCCGCTGATGGATTCCAGCGGTGCGTCGAGTTTGAAGACGATATTGTTCACGCCTTTCGGATCTTTGAAATCGAAGGCGACTTCATCGGCGAAGGCTTGAGTGGCGAGTAGTGCTGCGAGGGCGAAGGCTTGGATTTTCATAGAGTTTGGGATTTTCGTTTGGAGAAAAGGAAACTGGCGGCAAAAATTGCGAATGACAAGCCGGTTCCCAAAGCGACGAAGTCCACTCCGGGAATGAATTTCTCCTGCTTCACCTCATAGGAAATGCCAGTGATTTCATCCGTCGCGGGAATGGTAATGTAGGTCTTCGTCCAGCCCATGTCGGCCCCACTGAACCACCACCACGAAAGGCAAGTGGAGAGGATGAAGAGGGCAAGGAGTCGGGTGGCAGTGCGGAATGGGAATTTCATGGAGTGGTGGATTTGTCGGTCGCATTCTGGCGCACCTGCTCGCGAAGCTGGCTCATATTCGGCACCTCCAGAAGCAATCTTTTTCCATCCTTCGAGACCGTGCCTGAAGCGGTGACCCTTTTGCCGATGTATTTTTTAAGAAGCCACGTGGAAAAAGTGTTTTTATCGGAATCCACAAAACACAGCACGACATCATCTGGTTCCGCTCCCTTGAAGCGGAGGAACCGCTTGGAACCCTCCTCGTCGAATTTGGCAATTTCCCCGGTTACCGTGGCCGTTTTGCCAGCCCTGCGGGCGATGGCTGCGCGCTCCCCGGCGTTGAACTGCTCTCTCTCCTCTTCGGCCTCGGCCGGCGTGGATTTCTTTTTGTCCTGATCTGTGAAGTTCAGTGCCGCAAAAATTCCGCCCACAGCAAGAATGGCCGCCATAGTTGCGATCCACACGGGAAAACGCCGGGCAGGCTTTTTGGAAACGGCTGCCGGTGCCGCAGCAGGCTTGTTCCTTGGCGCAGATTGAACGCTCCGCTTGTTTTTCAAACGCTCCAAATCTGCCAGAGCGGCGGCAGCACTCGCCGGGCGGTCATCCGGCGAAAATGAAAAAAGACGCTCGACCCAAGCGGTGAGCTCCGACGGCAAGTCCGGACGATATTCGGCGAGCGGGATGAAATCATGCTGCAGATGCGAGGAAATCACTGCAGGAACACCCGCGCCATCGAAGGGATTCCGCAGCGTGAGGGCGCGATAAAAAACACACCCGAGCGAATATAGGTCGGTGCGGTGGTCGATCGGTTGGCAATGCAATTGCTCGGGCGAGAGGAAGTAGATCGAGCCGGTCAATGCGCCCGAGTGGTCGAGCGTTTGCTCGGATGGGGCCGTCATGACTTTTGCGAGTCCGAAATCCAGCAGCTTTACCCTCAAGTCGCCGGCTTCGGTCCAGGTGACCATGATATTCGCCGATTTGATGTCCCGGTGCACCATGCCCAGCGAGTGCGCCGCGCCGAGCGCGTCGAGGCACTGTCGGGCGAATTGGCCGAAAACCCCGGCATCCATTGGCGCTTCCAGTTTTTCCAAGCTCGTGCCGTTGATGAATTCCATAACCACGAACACATTTTCGTGTGATGGCATGAAATCGAAAATCGTGACGATGTTCGGGTGTTGCAGGCTGGCCAGGCGCTTGGCTTCGTTGAAGGATCCTGCGGTATCGCTAAGCGCATCGGCTCCGGTGTGCACACTTTTGATGGCCACATGGCGATTCAAAAGCTGATCATAGGCGAGGTAAACGGAACCTTCCCCGCCGGAGCCGAGCTTGCGGTCGATCACATAGCGCCCGCCGATCACTGAGGCCTCGATATCAGTTTCCACAGCCGCCGACCTGAGCAGAGGTGGTGTAAAACTCAAGCAGCCATGTATTGCGATTCCGTAACAATGGTCGGCGGCAGGGAGGAGGTGTCAGAGGACCACGGCAAAGAGGAGCTGACTACCGTTGCTGCATTCCTGCCCTGGCGGGGTTCGCCGGTCCGCAGTCCATGGCCCCTGACGCCAAAAAACCTAATCGCCGCAGGCAGGAGAGGCAACTGGTAATCCATCGATCTTGCCCGCAGGCCGCGACCGTGCAAAATCCCGCGCATGTCTTCTATCAATCAAGATTCCGTCCGCCAAGCGCTCAGCGCCGTCAAATACCCCGGGTTTTCGCGTGATATCGTTTCGTTCGGATTGCTCCGCGATGTGGCAGTGAATGGAGCGGACATCGATGTGCAGTTGGTGCTTTCGACCAATGACACAGGCATCGCAAAAAAAATCCACGCCGATGCCACAGCGGCGCTTCAATCCATGGGCAGTGCCGGCCGTGTTTCTGTGAAAATCGATGTTCAGGCTCCCGCTACCACCACTGGAGCA
>JBIKUM010000327.1:0-3220 GCA_044347585.1 Terrimicrobiaceae bacterium | reverse complement strand
GCGAAGATCGAGGGAGTCAAGCATGTCATCGCCGTGGCCAGCGGAAAAGGCGGCGTCGGAAAATCCACCGTCGCGGCAAATCTGGCTCTCTCGCTCGCGCAATCGGGTGCCAAGACGGGCCTCTGCGATTGCGATATCTACGGCCCGAGCATTGCTCTCATGTTCGGCGGAACCAATGAGCGGCCCACTGCTGATGATGACAACCGCATCATTCCCATTGAGCGTCACGGAGTTTCACTTATGTCGATGGGTTTCCTCCTCGACGATGGCTCTCCCGCCGTCCTGCGCGGGCCGATGGTGACCCGCTACACGCAGCAATTTTTGCGTCAGGTCGCTTGGGGCGATCTCGATTTTCTCATACTCGACCTCCCGCCCGGCACCGGCGACATCCAGCTCACCATCGTTCAAACCGTGGCGCTTTCCGGGGCCATCATCGTCACCACGCCGCAGGAGGTCGCACTCATCGACGCGCGGAAAGCCATTTCGATGTTCGGCAAAACGAATGTGCCTGTGCTCGGGATCGTAGAAAACATGAGCTTCTTCTTGTGTCCGGGGGATGGCAAACGCTACGACATCTTTGGCACAGGTGGAGGTTCTCGCGAGGCCGCGAAGCTCAAGGTGCCACTGCTCGGTGAGGTGCCTATCGAACCCCTCGTGCGCGAGGCGGGCGACACGGGGCGTCCCGCTGTGGCGGCGCATCCGGACAGCGCGGCGTCAGGTGTTTTCAAAGGCATTGCTGAAAAAATCCGCGCCACAGTCGGGTAACGCGAAGCGACTTCAGGGCTGGATCTCGGGTTGGCGGGCAACCTTCGAGGAGTGCTGGTCCAGTTTTCCAACAAGCGTTGGATTTTTTGGATTCAGCGCATGGGCTTTTTGCCAATACATGACGGCCTCTGTGGTTTTGCCGAGTTTCTCGTAGGCGTCTCCAATGTGCTCCAACACGACGGGATCTGGCGATTCCAGAAGCGAGGCCGCGCGGAGCAATTCCTTCACCGCCTCCTCGTGCCGGCCTTGGTGGAAATAGACCCAGCCGAGGGTGTCTACATAAGCTCCATTGTGCGGGTCGAGTTCCAAGGCGCGGGTGACGAGTTGCTCGGCGTCGTCCAGATTTTCACTCCGCTCGGCCCACATGTAGGCGAGGAAATTGTAGGGCTCTGGATTCTCGGGATCGAGGCTGATGGCTGTTTTCATCAACTCGGCTGCTTTTACGAAGTGTCCAGCGCGTTCGGCGGCGGCTCCGTAGCTCAGGAAGAAGGCCGCATCCAGCATCTCGGGATTCGAGTTCGATGCTTCAATAAGAGTTCGCTCGAAGGCCATGAGTGCGGCGGCGTGTTGGTTCGATTGACTCAGTGAGATGGCCCGCAGAAGCGTGAAACCGGTCAGGTAGGGGAAGCGTTTCTCGGCCTCATTGGCATATTGGAGAGCGGTGTCGGTGTCGCCTGCGCGCAGGGCGGTGCGGATGATGTCCTCGTAGCGGCGGGGATCGATCGGGGCGATCACCAGCGCCTGGCGCATGCTCGCGAGGGCGCCTGGAAGTTCGTTTTGCCGAAGTCGGACGCGGGCGAGTTGGTCGTAGGCGGCGAGGTTCACCGGATTTTCCTTGATGACTTCTTCGAGAAGTCGTGCGGCGGCGGCATTGTCGCCGGTGTGCGCATGGCACTCGGCGAGTTTTTCCTTCAATCCAGTGATGGAGGGATTCTTCTCAAAGGCTGCCTTGTAGAGTTCTACCGCGCTGGTGGCATCCCCGCACGCGAAGTAATAGTCTGCCGTGCGAGAGAGAATTTCAGGATCTTTCCCGCTGTTCTGCGCGGCGCGGTCAACCAGAACGAGGATTTTTTCCCAGTCGCTCTGCGAGATCGGACGCTTAGAACGCCTTGTGTCCCTCAATCGCAAATCGGCGATATCAAGCCAGAAGGCAGGATTTTTGTTTTCAGACTTCAGGGCTTTTTGAAAGAGGGCTTCAACTCGCTTGTTTTGCCCCGTAGCCCGGTAAACCTCCCAAAGAACCTCAAACGCGTTGGATTGATCCGGCGCAATGTCGAATGCGATGGATGCGAATTTTTCGGCAAGAACCGGTTTTTCAAGTTGGCGAAGATAGATGTTTGCCAGCGCCATCGCTGCCGAGGAGTCCCGTGGAGAGGCTTTTGCGGCATCCTTCAGAGTGGAGAGGGCCTCCGTCGTCTCGCCCCGGCGCAGGTGATGCTGCGCCACATCCAAGGCCAGATCGCAAAAGCCGGGATCCAAGGCCAGCACACGCTTTTTGGTTTCAAGCGCCTTGTCCGGCCCCTCGGTTTCCTCCTCAAAAATGGCCTGCATGTAGTGGGCATGCGCTTCAGCGGTTCTTTCCGCCCGCTCGGAAAGCTCCAACGGCACGGCATGGGCAAAACACTCGGGAATCTGAAATTCGGCCTGCGAGCCCGAGGCGGAAAACGAAAAGCCAAGCAAGCCGGCGACTCCCGCCAAGTAGGCTGGAATCCGGAGCAGGGCGTGACATGCCGATCGTCCGTTCATTGCCAAAATAGTAATCCCTTAAAGGCGTTTTTCCACCTGGAAATGAGCGGCGCCTGTGAGTTCAGATTTCTTGAAACCCGTGGAGAAGTCCGCGATAGTCGGCAATTTCATGGCGAAGCGCTCCACACCATTTCAAGTTCCGGCCCTGGTGGTCGGTTTGGTGCTCCTGTTTTTGGGAATTTACCTCTTCGCGTCGCTGGCAAGTTACGATCCCCGTTCCGTTCCAGGCTGGGCACCGCTCATCAGCAGCGTGTCCAAATCCGTCGGAGCGAGTCCGAATCTCGGAGGCCCACTGGGAGCTGTTCTTGCAGGGTATTCGCTTTTTTTCTTTGGAGGTGCGGCCTATTTGCTGGCGATGGTGACCATTGGCTATGGCCTCGCAAAGTGGTTCCTGCCCGGCTATCGCTTGCGTGACAAAGCCCCATGGGGCCTCCTCATGGTCCTGCTCGGAGCCTGCCTCCTCCAACTCCAGCCACTGTTTTTGTCCGATTGGAAATCCGACCTCCGCATCGAGGGCCCTGGTGGATTTTTCGGACTCTGGCTTGGCCGTAAAGCCATCTACAACCTCGTTGGGAGCTTCTCGTTTTTTCTCCTCTCCGCCCTTTACATCATCAGCCTTCTCTATGCCCTGACCTCGCATCCCCTCCACGATGGACGCATGGCTTGGAAGTCCTTTCTGGCTTGGCGCGAAGCCCGTCGCCAAGCCCGC
>JBIKUM010000037.1:0-13440 GCA_044347585.1 Terrimicrobiaceae bacterium | reverse complement strand
TGTCGCGCTGAAACCCACAGGCCTCTTCATCCAAACGCCCCGAGTCTCGCGGCGGGGCCAACTCGGGCTCACCCGACCGCGCGGAATTTCGTCTCGCCTACCCGGAGTTCCAACTCGCTCAATGTGCAACCCTGTGTCGAGTTTTTTCCAGTTTGCGGGGACGCTTAACCATGGTTGATCAAGCGCAAACAACTTGGGTCACCTTCTACTCCTACAAGGGGGGGGTGGGTCGGACCCTTTCGATGGTGAACGCGGCACGGGCCCTCGTGAACAGCGGGCGTCGCGTGGTGCTCATCGACTTCGACCTCGAAGCCCCAGGGCTTGATTCTTTCGACCGATTGAAGGTTCCCGCCGACCACCCGGGTGTTGTAGAATACTTCGCAGAACACCTCGCCACTGGAAAACCGCCTGACATTAAGAAGTTCTCGTGCCTTGGCGGAGGCCGCAAGGCAGCGGGGCTTGGTCCGGATGGGGCAAGTAGGCCTCCGCTTGTGGTTATTCCCGCAGGGAAAAAGGACGACGCCTACAATGCCGCCCTCTCAGGGCTCAATTTTCAGCAACTTTACGAAAAGGGCGTTGGTCAGGCCTTGGTCGAGGAATTCAGGGCTGCAGTTGAGGAGGAGTTCGAACCGGACTATGTATTGGTGGACTCCCGCACTGGACTGACAGATGTCGGTGGCGTCTGCACTTTCGTGCTGCCAGACATCGTCGTTTTGATCTATGCACTCAATCGCCAAAATGTCGAAGGAATAGGGCGAATCCAGAACGCCATCCGCAAGCATATCCTGCAGGAGAAACAACCGATCGAGTTGATCCGCGTGGTTTCCCCATTCCCTCCTGGCCTGGAAAAGGATCCCGATCTTGAGAAGCGTTTCGAGGAAGTGCGCAAATTTCTTGGCGTAGAGGATGTCCGGGTGCCCTACCGTCCCGAGTTCGGCTACCGCGAGGACCCTCCCTCTTTATTGCCACGCACCGAACCGGTCTCACCCTTTGCTGACCTTGTAAGGGGGAGGGTTGGAAGCGAGTTATCGCCCCGTCGCCTTTTCCCTCAGTATCTTGTGGAATCCGCTGAAGCCTATCGCTCAATTGCCGACCGCGTCATCGCGAAGGCTCCGCGCGGCATCGATCAGCGGTTAAAAGAACTGCGAACCAAGGTCGAGAACCCAGAGGGTTCATCCAGCGAAAAGATACGCGCCGAGATCGATACATTCGCCCGAGAGTGCCAACGCGCCAGCGTGGTAAAGGATCTCGCCTATTTAGCACACTCCCAACCCGAACTTCAGCGACTTTATCTTCCGCTGCTCAAGATGGCGTTTGAACTTAGCCCGCTTGATTCGGTTGCCTTTTCAGAGTTAAAGCGACTTCTTCTCAGGCGAGGCAAGCAATCCGAGTTATTGACGCTTCTCGAATGCTCTTTCGCTAAGGCAACTGAGATGCCGGAGAAAGATGTGGAGGACAGTGCTGTGGAACTCATCGACGAACTCGGATCACTCTCCATGTCGTTGCAGAATTATGACCTTGCCGCAAAGGCTTACGGGTGGACGGAGCGGATCCAAAAGATGCCCCACCGGCAGTCACCCCAGAGGGGAATAGACGCCTTGAGGTTGATCAATTCCTACAACTACACTGAATCGCGACGCCGGGCCGGAGAAACAGTTGATCGGGAGCAGCTTGAGGCCTTGGTTTTAGATTTCAACACCTGCTTCCCGGAAACCGCCCGCGCCACCACCGCAGATTTCGCCAACAAGCTTCAAGCGATTAGTATCCCCCTTGCCCTGCTCGGGCGGGCGGAGGAAGCGACAAGAGATCTCGTTGAAGCAAAGGCTATTGCGGAAATTATGCCAGAGGATGAAATCTTTTCCGTAGTCACCTACCGCAACGAGCGTCATGACACCTTCACCAAGCACTGCGATATGATGCTCGGGGCCATGCTGAATCACCAACTTTGGGACGGCACCGCCCTATCGTTACAGCCATCATTCGACTAACCGTCCTACCCATCGCCACTCCCGCCGAAGCCCTCTGCATGCTGATCTCCGAGATTTTCTATTCCATCCAAGGTGAAGGTGAACTTACCGGCGTGCCCTCGGTTTTCGTCCGCACCTCGGGTTGCAACCTGCGCTGCAAGTGGTGTGATACGCCTTACGCATCTTGGAAGTCGGAGGGGCAGAAGATGTCGATCGATGAGATCGTCGCTGAGGTGAAAAAACATCAAGGTGCTCGACATGTCGTGCTCACTGGTGGCGAGCCCATGATAGCTCCCGGCATCCACGACCTCGCATCGGAACTCCGTTATGCCCGTTACCACATCACTATCGAAACCGCCGGCACCATCTCCCCTTCAGGGATAGCTTGTGATTTAGCCTCGCTCAGTCCGAAGCTTAACAACTCCACGCCCGAGGAAGGCAGCATCGATGCCGGTTGGATCAAGCGCCACGAGGAAACCCGCAGTCAATCGGTCGACATCCTTAGCGAGTGGATCGAACAGGCTGGCGACTACCAATTCAAGTTCGTTATCTCGACTCATGACGACCTTATGCAGGCTCTTGGAATGATGCGTTTGGGGTTCCACGAAGTTCCTCGTTGGAAAGTCCAACTCATGCCCGAAGGTATCGACTCCAAGGCCTGAAAGAAACTGTTCGTTAGCTTTGGCTCGATGAACCGTGTGCTGGATTCGAGGTGATGGGCAGTGTAGTTTTTGACCATTCATGAAGAACGGACGGAATAAGCGGTTTTATCGATCGAAGAAATTTTGGTTTGTTGCGGTGGTTGTTGTTTTGGCGGTTGGAATGGGGCAGGGGCCTTTTTGTTCGTTTGTTGCGCGGCAGTTTTTGGAGCGGGGGATGGCGCGGCAGGGGTTGGTTTTTCGCGCGGATTCGGTGCGGGCGGGGTGGTTTGCACCGGTGTTGATCGAGGGTGTTTCGATACGGGAATCCAAGCGACAGCGAGGTGGGGTTCTGGTTCATGTGGAGCGGATGGAGTTCCTCTGGAGCGGACCGGGGCGGATTTTTTCGGGGTGGAGAAACTGGGTCCACTCGGTGTCGCTCGATGGAATGAATGTGGTGCTGGATATGCGGCAATCGGAGTCGCCGGTGTCGCGGGCGGAGCCCGGCCTGGAGGATGCTGTCGGCGTGGTGGGGTTGATTGCTCCCGGCGGAGCTTGGCCCTCGTTGATACAGATTCGAAATGGATCGGCTGAGGTTCTGGGTGAGAATTTTCGTCATGTCTTCGACGGCTTGGAGCTATCCCTGAATGCTGGGGCACATGGGCGGCTTCGCCTTGAGTCGCTCACGGTGCAGGCGGGGAAGTTCAACAAGGTGTTCGGTCCCTTCACAGCTCCGACAACCTGGGAGCAGGGAAATGCCGGTCTCGCTGGCTTGGATTTGCTGCCCGGAGTGACCATCAGCGATCTGGCTTTGCGCTTGGGAGCGGTGTCCGGCCCTTCCATGTCTTTCAGCGCCCGTGTTTTTGGAGGCGCTCTAAGGGGGGATGTGAACCTGAGCAACGGCCCCCGGGGCCAGGTGTGGGATGTTGCGGCTTTTGGATCCAATATTGCGGTGGATGACATCCCTGCCTTGATGGATCTGAGCGGCAAGGCGAAGGGAACGCTCGCGGAGGGTCGCTTCACCTTCCGTGGCGATTCGGCGCGTCCGGTGGATGCCGAGGCTTCGCTGCGAGTGTTGGCCAAGGATTTTCGCTGGAATGACCGGGGCTGGGAATCACTCGAAATCGGTGCCAGCCTGATTCATCGGCGTCTTTTGATTTCGAATTTCGATCTTCGGCAAAAAGAGAACAAAGTGACGATGAACGGCGAGATTTCGCTCGCCGAGGGATGGTCCAAGATTTCGGAGTCGCCGTTTCTGGCGAATGTGAGGGCGAACATCCAGGAATTGGATTCCTTGGCCGGGCTTCTCGGTGGTTCACTCGGAAAGACATCCGGTCAACTCACTGCGGAAGGCTCTGTGAGCGGGCGACCGGGTTCGTTGGATGGATTTTTGGGGATTCGCGCAAATGGCATTGTCGTGCAATCGGTGCCGGTCGAGCGAATGAACCTGGAAATTCTTTTCCGGAAAAAACAGGTCGATCTTGTGCGTTGCGAAATGCTCTCGGGCAAGGATGCCTTGAATGCCAAAGGCACGGTGGAACTCGCCGCGCCGCATGCCTACTCTGCCGAATTGAATGCGAGCCTCGCGGAGGTGGCCACTTATCTTCGGCCGTTCTATGCCAAGGGCGACGGAGCGGTGTCGGGGGGGGCGATGGGAATTCGTTGGAAAGGTCAGGGCTCGGCCGCCGCGCACTCGGGTGAATTCGATGTCGATCTCTCCAAGTTCGTCTCTTCCTACACGCCGGCTGGATTGACCGGTCACTTCGTCGGGTTCTACTCGCCGGAGAGTTTGTATTTTTCCGAACTCGATCTGGAAAACGGGAATTCGCACCTGCAAACGAGGGCGACTCTGACATCCACCGGATTGACCCTTGAGGGACTGGAATTGACGGGCGCAGGGAAGCCATTGCTGTCGGGGTCAGTGTTTTTGCCCGTGAATGCCCTTTCCATTTTGCGTGGCGCGGATTGGAAGACGGCTGTGCTGCAGAGCGGGGACATGTATCTCCGAGCAAATACTCCGCGTGAAATCGACTTGCGGGATCTCCTGCGCTTGGCAGGGCAGGACTGGCCTTTGAGCGGTTTCGTGAAAATGCAGTTGGAGGCCTCCGGGCCGCCATCGAAGCCGGATTTCAATGCGCTCATCAAGGGTCGCGATGTGGCTTTTGGCGGAGGAAATGTTCCGGCATCCGCTGTTGATGTGGATCTCAAAACCAGTGGCGGGGCGGCAAGCCTCTCTGGAAAAGTGGAGTCCGCCGGCATGGCGCCTTTGATCCTGAAGGCTTCCTTTCCTCTGGGGCTTTCGCAGGCCGAGGACGGCGCTTTGCGGTGGTTCAATGCAGACGCTCCCTTTCAGGCCGATATCGAAATGCCACGGCTCGATCTGGCCTTGGTGCGCCCGATTCTTCCTTTTCTGCACAATCTTTCCGGCGAAATTTCGGGGTTCGCCAAGATCAGCAACTCGGCCGACTCGCTTAAAATCTCTGGCGAGGCGGAGGTGCGTTCCACCAGTTTCGGTTTTGATGGGCTCGCGGCAGGGGTTGAAGGCCTGCACGGCAAAATGGCCGTTGTCGACGGGTCGCTTATTTTTGAAAACATCGAAGGTGAGGTCGGGCTGGGGCGCTTCGCGATGGACGGGCGTTGTGAGTTTCCGGAACCGTGGAAACCGAAGTGGAGCCTGCGCTGGCGCGCGGACCGCGTTCCACTGGCCAGCCATCCCGCGCTTTCCTTGCTGGCTACCGGCGAACTTGCTGCGGTGGGCGATGAAGAAGGCGGTGCGCTCACGGGGGATATCGGCTTTCAGGGTTCGCTGATCCACGGCGCTCTCTCGCTTCGCCCGCTTCTCTCGCAGAAAACGGCATCCGTTCCAGACTTTCCGGGTGCGGCGCGCATCCTCTCCAAGCTGGCTCCGTCCGCCGATTGGCTTCTGGATGTGAAGATCGATGGTGGCGAGGGTGTGGAAGTGCGTGGCGAAAAATTCAGCGCCTTCCTCACGCCGGATTTGCGTTTGATTGGAACCGCCGGCCAGCCTTTGCCGGTGGGTCGTGTCGCATTGACCGGCGTCGATGCGGGTGGATTTTTCATCGAGTCCGGGGAGCTGTTTTTCCTGCCCGATCAGCCTTGGGATCCTTTTTTGCTCGTCGAGGGTGAGGGTTGGTTTGCGGATCGGTTGATCCATGCGTTTGCTTTCGGCCCATTGAGCGAGTGCAAGTGGATATTGTCTTCCGACAGCGACCCCGTGCAATCGCCGCAGGATCTTTTTCTGGCGGTAGACAAAGGCTCGGCACCGGTTGCATTCGATGGCGTGGGGCCAGTTGATGTGCGTGTCCATGCAAATCCCCGCGACTCGTCGCTGCAGGTCGTGAGCACGCGAATCGAAGAGGATTCCGTTTGGAGAAACGGCATGAAGTTCAGCGAAAGTCTGGATCTCGCTCCGGGGGCGGGAATTTTTCCGATCGATTCCTTCCGCTCGGGTTTCGAGTGGCGTCTGGCGCCGGTTTTTTAAGCGACGCTCAATGCGTGCCGGAGATCAGTTCCAGAAAGCGGTGCCCCGAGTCGGTCAGGCGGGGTGAGCCTTTGGAGCCGGCTATGATTCCTCGCGTCGCGGCATGGTAGGCGTAGGGAGTCTCTTTCACCCATTCCAGACGCGGTTCCATGGGGGGCTGGTTTGCCGCAACGGCTTTCACCGGGACGCCGTATTGGGTGAATGAGACAGTCCATCCCCTCGGTGTGGCCGGCTCCCCGTCGGGAACGATCCATGGATAATTGCGGATGATCGAGAGGTTGGGGGAGTTCGGGATGGTGATCTGGTAGGCTGCCTCTTGATTGCGGATGTGGTCTTTCAGGCTGAATGCGGGATTTTTAGCGGATTCCAAAAGAATGGCCGCTGGTTCCATGCCGACGAGATTGTATCCGTGGTAGATGCCGTGCTTGTTGGGCGATCCTGAAAAATAGCGGTGATACCAGTCTTCGAAGTCCTCATTTAGAAGGACGGCGATTTCGAGATGGAGGTGGGCCCTTTCGCGGTTGATGCCCGCCCCGGTGAATCCCATCCGGCCGATGACATCACCTTGCGCGACCTGCTGTCCTGTTTGTGCCGATATGGTGCCGAGGTGCGCGTAGAGCGTGTAAATCGGGCTGCCGTCGATGTTGTGCCGAATGACGACATAGCGACCGTAGTTCGAGGCGCCAGCTTCGTGGCTCACATGGACGACAGTTCCCGCCGCGCAGGATTTCACCTCATCGAGCGGGTTGCCCGAGGCATCGCGGCGCACGGGGGCTATGTCGATGCCCTCGTGGAGTGTGTTGTAAACGACATCCGCGCCCACCCGCTGGGGACCGCGCACATAGCCGTAGGAGCCACCTTCCCAGGGCTTCGTCTCGACGCCTTCGAAATTCCGGTCGACATACATGTAGAAATCCTCCGGTCGGCCTTCGAGCAGAGCCTTGTTTTCTGTGGGCCAATCGAAGATCGCTGCTTGAAGCGAAACAGTGGTCGCGAGGAGGATGAGGAAAAGACGCGGGATCATGGCTGGGGTTGCTCGTTTGCCGGACGGCGTGGTTTTTTCCCGAACTCCGATTCCCTGCCGATAACCGGGAATTGTTTTTCGAGCAGGAGAATTTCCTCCGGCAGAATGCCTCCCGGGACATAGAGAATGCCATCATTCACACCGGCGTTGATTTTCATATTCGCCACGATGCGGCCGTTGATCATGACAATGGCTGTGCGGCCTTTTTCCTCGACAGTGAATTGCTGAAGCTTGTTGGCCCCATGGGCATCGAGGCGGAAATAGGCGCCGGCCTGGCCATCATTTCCCTGAAAGGGGAAGAAGGCTTTGATGTCGCGCTCGCTCGTGACCGGCACATTGCGCATGAAAATTTTCACCGGCGGGTTGTTGAGTTGGATCTCGCTGGAAAAGGAGGGTCCATCGCTCGCGCTGCCTTCGCCATGCAGGCGAATCGTAAGGGGAGGGGATTTTTTTCCTCCTGCGAACAGGGGGCTTGGAATCAAAGTCGCCAGAAGAATCAATAAAAGGCCGAGTATTTTCATAGAGGCATGGCATCCCGCCACGGGCGGCGTGAGCCTATGCGGATTGATAGGATTTGCAACTGCGGGCTTGCTTGTTTATGGATGATCCCATGACGCGCCTCGCTGCTCTTCTGCTCTTTGCCTCCGTGGTCTTTGCCAACGCCCAGGATGGATCGTCGGCCTTCGCCGAAACGCCTCCTGACGAGTCGACGCCTTTTTTTGTTTCGGGTGGATTGAAGGCGGAGGAGGTTCTGGCAACGGAAGTGCGGAACTCGCCCTCGACCGGTTATCCCCGGGTCAAAAAGGGGCCTGATTCGACTTTTGCCCAAATAGGCGGTTTTTTCACCGGCTTAATCCCTGCAATTCGCCTCGGTGGTCCCCAAGTTCCCTCGGAAACGGCATCTCTCGTCGTCACTCCACAAGATCCGGTTCTGAAGGATCAGAGGGAATTGGATGTCACCTACTCGGTTCGCAACAACTCCAGCGAGATGACTAGGCTGGAATTCCCCACCACGCAGCACATCGATATCGTGGCAAGGAACGCCTCTGGCAGCGTCGTCGAGCGCTGGTCGGATGACCGGGGCTTTCAAAAAGAGGAGGGTATCGTTGTTATCAATCCCCGCGAGCGCATCGAGTATCAGGAAAAAATTTCCACACGCGAGCTGCGGGCCGGGCAGGCCTACACGGTCGAGGCGTCTTTGAAAACCCAGCCCGACCAAGCCATCAGCCAGACTGTGAATCCCCGTTAGTTCCTCCTCGCAGTGAAACGCACCCTCCCCATGGTTCTGGCTTTTTCGCTGATCGTCCCGCTCTGCGCGTTGGCCCAGCAGCAGGAAAAAACGCTCATGGATCGTATTCAGCGACCCGACATGCAGCTGGGAAGCCCGCTTCAATCCAAGTCCTACGAAGGCACTTCAAATCTCAAAATCAAAAGTGCCGCCGCCTCCTCTAAAACCTACGGGGTTGCCGGGTCCGCGAATCTCAAGGAATTCCAGGGTTCGCGCTCTTTTCTCGGCATAAAAAATCCCTGGTTCGGCGAGCGCACCTACGACGCCAAGACAGCCTCCTTGACTACTCGGGGTGGGGGCGACCTCACCAAATCCTATCGCGTCAAACAAGCCGCCGTATCGCCATATTCCGCCTCAACCCGCAGTGCCAACCCGTCAAAGCCTGAGGTTCCCTTGAAGCCTTTCCTCGTCCAAGGCGAGGCGCAAGGTGCCATGCAGCAAATCTCCGACAAGGTGAAAAAAGAAATGACCATTGACGATGTGCGTGAGTTGTTGAACAAACCCCGTTGATTTTTAACTTTCATGTCCGATATCGATTTTCTTACTCGCGGTGCCGCCAAAGTCCTCAGCCTTGAAGAACTCGAGGCAAAACTGAAACTCGGCCGCCCGCTCCGCGTCAAACTGGGCGTCGATCCCACCGCGCCGGATATCCACCTCGGCCACAGCATTGCGCTTTCGAAGCTGAGGGATTTCCAGGACGCCGGTCACGATGCGATCCTCATCATAGGTGATTTCACGGCGATGATCGGAGACCCCAGCGGTCGCTCGGTGACGCGTCCGCAATTGACCCATGACCAGGTCATGTCGAATGCGAAGAGTTTTCAGGAACAGGCTTTCAAAATCCTCGACCGCAAGCGCGCGAAGATTGTTTTCAACGGCGAGTGGTTCGAAGGCATGAGCTTCGAGGAGGTCATCAAGCTGAACAGCCGGGTTACCTTGCAACAAATGCTCGTGCGCGAGGACTTCCGCGACCGCTTGGACAAGGGAATCCCGATCCGTGCCCATGAAATCCAGTATCCCATCATGCAGGGCTGGGACTCCGTCATGATCAAGGCCGATGTGGAACTCGGCGGCACCGACCAACTCTTCAACATCATGGTCGGCCGCGACCTCCAGCGCGAGGAGGGGCTGCCTCAGCAAGTGGCCATGGTCATGCCAATTTTGGAGGGCTTGGACGGCCACCAGAAGATGAGCAAGAGCCTCGGGAACTACATAGCTCTTACGGATGCCCCGGCGGACATGTTTGGAAAAATCATGAGCATCAGCGACGAGTTGATGGTCCGCTACTACGAGGTTCTGCTCCACGAGAAAGTCCCTGCGGACATGCATCCCATGGACGCCAAAAAAGCCCTCGCGCGCCGTATCACCTCCCGTTATCACAGCGAGGAAGCCGGCAGCAAGGCCCTCGAGGACTTCAATACGCGCTTCAGTTCCCGCGATCTGGAATCCGCCGACCTGCCCGTCTTCACTCCATCGAGCGCGCGGGATTTTCCCAGCATCGTCGTAGAGGCATTCTCCACCTGCTTTCAAACAACCCGCTCCCGCTCGGATGCCCGCCGTCTCATCGAAGGCGGCAGCGTCCAGTGGAAAGGCGAAAAAGTCACAGACCCCAAAGCCCAAATGCCGGCAGATGCCGAGGGGGTGCTCAAACTCGACAAGACCCGCGCTGTGAGGGTGAGGGTGTGATAGACCTGTGAGGCCAGTTTATTACCAACGAAAACTGCGCCCTAATTTTGGAATAAGTTGGTTTTGGTTTAAGAAGCTGACAATCGCAGTCCTTGCGATTGTGTTCGCAAACATTTGTTGGGATTACGCCAAGTATGCTGTGACTCTTTACCGTGTCACCCGTCTTCAAAATGAAGCTGAGGTCTTCCTCGCAAAAAACCAGAAGGAGGAGGCGCTCATGAGTGTCCAGAACGCGCTTTTCCTCATTCCCGAGCATATTGAATGCTGTAGGCTCATGGCGCGCCTTTTGGATGAAAAAGGGGATGCGCGATCCTTGGAGTATTACCGGTTCGTTGCCCTCCAGAACGCCATCCTGCCGAGCGAAATCCAACTTGGCGAGGGGGCCTCCGACATGGGCGCTTTTTTCGATGGCGGAGGTGATGTGGTGCGGAGTGGAGACAGGTTTTTGGCGGGCAAGGAGGAGGTTGCGCTCGCGCCGCATGCCACGCGTGAGGATGCCATGAAGCTTGCGCTGGCTGCTCTGAAATACGGTAGGCCCGTAGTGGCGTGGGATGTCGCAAATATGCTCAGCGCAAAATGGAAAAACGAATTTTTTCCGCACCTAATCAAGGCTTCCATAAATGAAAAAATGCGAGATTTCCAGGCACAGGAGCTGGAGTTGCGCACGGCTCTCTCCAAGTCGGAAACCACGGAGACGCTCCAGGCGTATTATGATTTTCTTTCCATCCACCCAGACCCCAAGCCGGAGCGCTCGGCGGAAATGGTGCGTCTTTTGGATAAAATGACGCGCCTGGACTCTACTTCAAAATCCCTCTCGCTTTGTATTAAAGCCATTGAATCAAATGCGTTGGATTCCGAATGCGCCCCCGCTTTACTTGAGTTGATCAGGAGACATCCCGCAGCGGATTCAAACACACTGCTCTTCGCGGATAAATTTCAGTGGAATTTGCAACCCGCATCGCGTCCCCGGATTTTGCAGGTTCTTGTTCAAAGGTTGTTGGCCATGCCGCCAGTAGAGCGCCTTCCGGCGGTCGATTGGTTGCTTGATATCAATGAACCCGCGCTCGCGCAGAGCGCCCTGCCTTTGAGTGATGCGATCAAAAATGCACGGTCCTTTCAAATCTGGGTGGAGGTGGCCATCGCGTTGAAGCAATGGAATGCCATAGAAAAGGCGTTGGCCGACTCCGTGAATCCGCTCCCAGCCTACCAAACCCAGACCCTCGAGGCCACGATTGCCGGCATCAAAGGCGATTCCGCCAAGTCCCGGAAGCTTTGGAGCGAACTGCTCTTGAAAAACCGCGACCATCCGGAAATCTACCTCGAGATTCTTGTCACCTTGGCTCGCATCGCAGAGTGGAAAATCATGTATGCTGAAATGCCAGTTTTATTGAAGGACGAGGCATGGGCCCGCAAGACTGTTGACACGCTTATCCCTGTCGTCAGTTACTATCGCGATTCCGCTCTCACACTCGAGTTTTACCGTCAGGCTTTGAAATCCCGCGTTCTGGCGAGTGACGACTCGATCAAAGACCGCGTCGCCTACAACTGCCTTGTTCTTGGCGAGCCGGTTTCCACAGAAGAGTTGGATAAGCGCGCGAAGAAAAATCCCGAGAATGCCTCGTTTCGAATCACCCAAGCCCTCGCAGCCATGAGGAGTGGGGCAAAAGTAAAAGCTCTCTTCAACTTGAAGGAAGTCGATCCTCCGGTCTTGCCCGCCAGCCTTCTCCCGCACCAAAAATCCATCTATGCGATTGCCTTGATTTTGAATGGTCAGGAGGAAGAAGCCCAGGCCGTCAAAAAAACAATCCCTCCTGCCAGCCTCACGCGGCAGGAGGAGGCGCTGCAGGCGGTTCTTTCGGGTGCCAAGATGGGCAATTGACGCATCTCCGCGCGGTGGACATGATTTCAGCGATGAAATCTGGTCAAGTTTTTGCCTTTGTCATGGCGGGTGGAAGTGGGGAGCGGTTCTGGCCGATGAGTCGGCAGAGCACGCCCAAGCATCTGCTCCGGTTGCTCGATGACCGCACGCTTTTGGAAACCACTGTGAGGCGGCTTGAGGGGCTTGTTCCGCTGGAGAACACCTTCATTCTGACAAATGCCGCGCAACTTGAATCCACCAAGGCCGCGGTGCCTTTTTTGCCGGAGAAAAACATCATTGCCGAACCGGCCAAACGCGACACCGCACCGGCTTGCGCGCTGGCCACCGCTATCGCGCGGGCGCTCGATCCCGAGGCTGTTTGTATCGTCCTTCCGGCGGATGCCATGATTCATGACACGGCTCGATTCCGTTCTTGCTTGAGTGATGCGGCGGATCTGGCCGCGCGCACCGGCACGATTGCCACGCTCGGAATTCCCCCTTCATTTCCAGCGACAGGTTATGGCTATCTGGAAACCGCCGGGTCGCTTCCCGACGGCCCTCAAGGCAGTGCTATCCACACGCTGCGGCGCTTCGTGGAGAAGCCGGATATCGAGAAGGCCCGTGAATACACCGCTGCGGGAAACTTTCTCTGGAATGCCGGCATTTTCGTCTGGCGGGCATCGGCGTTTCTCGAGGAGGCAAGACGCCAATTGCCTCCGCTTGCCGAATTCATCGAGTCACTCGCAGGCATCGACGATCTTCCTTCGCATCTCGCAAACCGCTTCGCCTCCCTGCCGAAAATTTCCGTCGATTATGCCATCATGGAAAACGCCAAATCCATCGCCACCGTGCTGGCTGCCTTCGATTGGGATGATGTGGGAGCCTGGACCGCATTACCCGCCCATATTCAAGCGGACCCTGACGGCAACTGCAAACGCGGGCAGGTCATTCATTACGCCGCCCACAACAATATCGCCGTATCCAATGGCCGCCTCATCGCCCTTTGCGGGGTTGACAATCTCGTGGTCGTGGAAACTCCCGACGCCATTTTGGTTTGCGACAAAGAATCTGTGCAGGATGTCAAAGCCCTGCAGCCGCTTCTTCCCGACGCTTTGAAGTAATACCAATGCCTATAAGGTTTTGGATTTCAGCCGACTTTCCCCCTGAGACGCCGCTTCGCGGCTGAAGAATGGGTCAAGCCGGAAGTCGACCCTCCAAGGGTTTCTCGCTGCCGCGCGGGTTTGTAGCGGCTGTCTATGACTGCCGAATCGGAGGGCTCCTGACGCTCATGGAGACGCCGCTACAGCAATCGCGCGACAGAGAGGTTTTCCCGTGTCAAAAAAGATCATCCAGTTTCCTTGCGATTAGCCCAAGTTTCGCAAGAATCTCAAAAAAATAGCGCCAATTTGGCAATTTCGCGATCGGAGGTTTTGTAAACCGTTTATTATCAGCTATCGTGTTTTTCAACTTTCATTTG
>JBIKUM010000565.1:0-3589 GCA_044347585.1 Terrimicrobiaceae bacterium | reverse complement strand
TCTAGAAAAAAGTCTAAATTAGATACAATTTCAGACTCATATGATCCTCCTACACTTGGATATAGTTTAAGAGCAATATCCAGCCATAAAGTACACCCTGCTCCAGTGCAGAATACATTTACAAGTATACAATTAGCAACACTAGGAATATTCCCACTCGTAGAAGTAAGGAGAAGTTCTGATAATGCTACAGCTAACGTATACCCAGATACTAGTGGGGAACTTTCATTAAACTCTAGAGTAATAGTTACTTCAGGAACAGCAACTTTCCCTAAATTAACTCCGTATCAAACACTTGGAGAATTTTTAGGGCACCCAAAATACTCTAATGCAGGAGCTACTCACTCATTTGGATTTGTAAGAACCTGGTACGAGCAGTCTACTTATAACGATACAGCACTTGTCGTCTCAGGCAGTCCTATAGATGTATCATCTGCAAACATACAAGTAGGACATTTAAAACAAAATACAAATGCTTATCAACCCAGAATATATGATACAACAAATGGAATTGAAAAGTTAAATGGAAAACCAGCTCTTTTATTTAATGGAGATGATTTTTTAGAAGCTAATATTAGTTTAGAACTTCTGGGAGGAGATTTTAATATAGGAGGAACTGGAGTTAGTAAAGGATTTCTAACCACAATGGTGGGAGCAGTAAATGCAACTGGAGCAGACGAAGAATTTGTTAAAATAATAAATACCACCGACGCAAATAAGGTTATATTAGAGATCAGGAGAACTACAGCTGATGGAAAACTAAAATCCAGTATTTACAGCAATGCAACTGAAACATCAGATACGTCTTCTAATGTTATAAATGCTAATACGCAATATATAATTAGTGCATCAAAGAGAGGAAATAGATTTTATACTACAGCTAATGGACTTTCAGATGCAAAAACAACCATAACAGCAGGTACAAATTTTAATGATTTAACTACTGCGCAAACTGCAAAAATAACTTTAGGAAATAACTTAAATGGGTATATACAGGAGTTTTCTTACATAAAAAGACCATCAGAAGCATATAAACTGGACATAGAAGAAGAAATATATAGATACTACAAAACTCCGGCACAAAGCAATGTATTTCTCCCAGCAGTTGGAAGTACATTCTCAAATACTTTAAAAGGCGCATACGGACTAAGACAATTAGCAAACACGACTTCTTCTAAATTAATAAGAATTAGAAGAGGAAGTGATAATATTGAAGCAGACGTTAGATGGGATTTTGAAGGTAAATTGTCTTATGAATCTTTAGTAGAAACATCAAGCGGATCTCAAACTTTTATTGACTTTTGTAGAGGAACTAATTGCTATGTTACTAAAATTTATAACCAAGCTCCTTCTACATCTGCACAAGATTTAGTACAAACAAATGTTGCATTTCAACCCTTAATATTCAAGTCTAGTGTAGGGTTTGTTACTCAGAATTCAAATCCAGCAATGGAATTTTCTGGAAGTCACATGGTAGCACAATTTGATACTGATATAGTTGGAACTATAACATTTGCAATGGTATCTACAATAGCAACTCAAGCAGCTTCTATAGCTTTATTTGGGGCATCAACCTTTCTAGCGTCTGTTGCAAATAACGATACATTTGGAGATACTATAAGATTTGGAATAAATGCTACAAATAAATATTATAACTCTAGGAGTGCCGCAAATGCAGGAACAGACATAACAATAACAACTAGATCTGCAGTACAAGATTTAACTGTTGCAACACTGAGTGTAACATCAAATGTGGGAGCTTATGCATCATGTTATAATGGAAGTGATGTCATAGTAAATGCAAACTCTCCAGTAACAATTGTTCCAATAGTAAGAAGTATATCTATTGGGGGAAAAGTTATAAGTTCTACGGCCTATCCAAACCCAACTTCAACCGCTACAAGCACAATAACAGGTACTATACAAGAATTATTAATTTGGGGAAATGATGGATATAGTAAATCTACAATTTTGGATGCTGTAAATGATTATAACAAAGTATATTAAAATAAGTATAAAATTTATATCTTTGTACGGCAAATCAATAAGTTAAAATATATAGATAATGAACTACATCATTGTAAACCCTGAGGCGGGGTTGACTTCTTTAGAAAGAACACAAAGAATCTCAGAAGAGTTATTCAATATCTCTCGTCCCCCGCATGTCAAGCAGCCTGAAGATGTAACTAAATATGTTTTTGGGTGGATAAAGCACCCAGATCAAGATTTATACGCTCTGCAGGTTATTCTTGACTACACAATCTATGTGCATCCTGAAAATAATCTTGACGAGTTGATTGCGTTGTTCCCTGAAGTTCCTCAACAAGAGAAAGATCAACTTACAGCGTACATCAACAGTGCTCAAGACTACTTTGAGTTCCAGAATATCATCCCATCTACTGCAAATGTGCGTGATGAAGCGTATATGGATGCTGAAGGATGGTTCCCCGCACAACCTGAAGAAGAATAACCTTAAATATGATGAAATTTCTCCTCTTTTTAATTGCAGTAATCTTATCTGCTATACTTATCCCTATCGGGCTAGTATTTTCCTTTATAACTAGACTGTTTGTCTGGAAATTTAGAGGATGGAAAAGGAAACTTGGAGATTATTTCTACATATGCGCAGTATCTATTGACCAAACAGGGAACGTATTCTGCTCAGACTTCTTTAACGCTGTCTTAATTAAGCAAAAAGAGTCAACTCATCTGTTTGGGAATGCAGATCAAACCATATCTGCAGTTCTTGGGTACAATGCCCACTACAATACCATCTCCAAACTGGGAAAATACCTAGTTAAGCTCTTAGATTTCTTTGATGCCGAGCACTGTGAGGTAGCTATGTTAGTAGATATGACTAATAAAGTAGCTACAATTGAGATATTGAACAAACTCAAGGTTGCTCAAGAAGAATTTGAGAAAGAAGTAGAACTTAAAAAGCAAAAAGAAGATGAACTTAAGCAAAAACCTAACACTCGCAGAAGTAACAAAGTCTCAAACCGCCAAAAGGAATGGAATAGACAACAATCCATCAAAAGAAGAAATAGCAAACCTAAAACTGGTGGCGGAGAAGATCTTCCAACCAGTGAGGGAACACTTTAAAGTTCCCATTTCGGTAACTTCTGGATATAGGTCTAAGAAACTCAATAAATTGATTGGGGGTGCAAAGAATTCTGAGCATGTTGAAGGTCGTGCACTCGATCTTGACGCAGATGTTTTTGGAGGGGTCACAAACAAGGAGATTTTTGACTTCATCAAAACGAACCTCGAGTTCAATCAGTTGATTTGGGAGTTTGGGGATGACAACAACCCAGATTGGGTTCATGTATCTTATAGGGAAGGGGAAAATAAGAAGAGAGTTCTTAGAGCAGTTAAGGTAAAGGGAGATACACTCTATAAAGTCATTATCTGATGAGCAAAGAGCGTAAGAAACTAAAAGATACTAAAGTAGGGGCTTGGTTAAAAGACAAAGCTCCTCAAGTATTAGACACTGTCGGGGAACTTCTCCCAGATCAAGGTGCTCTTGGGGTAGTCAAACGATTGCTTGACAAAGAAGATCTTCCAAAAGAAGATAGATTGGAGTTTGAGA
>JBIKUM010000564.1:0-3591 GCA_044347585.1 Terrimicrobiaceae bacterium | reverse complement strand
ATTTGTTAATCAAGGATTTTCATTTACGTATATCCTCACAAACAGTTAATATTGCTACATTTATCAATATAAAGATGACTAATATAAGTGTGTAATTACTGTAAAGCTGAGAAAAAGACTATATAAAACTCCTTTTTGGAGGTATTATTCATGCTATACAAAATTCTCACATACAGATAAGTAACAGATATGATATGGAGCTTAGAAAAGATGAATACAGCAGATAATAGACCTTTACTTCCTGATAATTTCATTACAGCAGTTGCAAACCAGCATAATGTTACCAAAACGGAGCTAGAGGCGTTAATTTTAGCACTAAATGATTATTCTGGTGCGGAAATTGCCGAGCGACTGAAGATTTCTCAACCAGCAGTGAGAAAAAGATTAGGAGAAAGTTACCGCAAATTAGGTATAGAAGGGAGTGGGAATAAAAAAATTTATAACTTGAAACAGAAACTATCTGCTCAATATAAATCTCTTTATGAAAATGTTCCTACTTCACAAGAAGATTGGGGTGAGGCGGTTGATGTAGAAGGTTTTCGGGGTAGAAATGAAGAAATTTTAGACTTAGAAGACTGGATAGTTGATGGTGATCCTTTGCGGTGTAGATTAGTAGCAGTGTTGGGTATGGGTGGCATTGGTAAAACTGTGATAGCAGCTAAAGTTGCCAAAAAAGTACAGCCAAAATTTGATTATTTGATTTGGCGATCGCTTCGTAATGCACCACCATTAGAGGAAATTCTTAACCAACTTTTACGATTTTTACCTCACGATGCTCAAGATTACTTAACAGTGAGTGAAAATAATAAAATTCTTCTACTAATTGATACTCTCAGAAAACATAGATGCCTAGTTATTTTAGATAATGTGGAATCAGTGCTACGTAGTGGTGAGGGTAAAACTCAAGAATGGGCTGGTGAATATGAAATTGGATATGAAAACTATGGCTACTTGTTTAAAAAAGTTGCAGAAGCATCACATAATAGTTGTTTATTACTCACCAGCCGAGAAAAACCCAAAGAAGTGGCTGCACTAGAAGGTAAAAATCTACCAGTGAAAGTTTTACAATTATCCAGCCTCAATGTAGATGAAGCTAGGGAAATTCTGCGGGATAAAGGATGTGAATTTACTCCTCAACAGTTACAAGAATTAGTCACTAGATATTCTGGCAACCCCTTAGCATTAAAAATAGTTGCCACTACAGTTTATGACTTATTCAGTAATAACATTACAGAATTTTTAACAGAAATTGAAGAAGCCAGTGCTGCTTATGGAGATATTCGCACCCTGCTAGATACCCAGTTTAAACGTTTGTCAGATTTAGAAAAAAAAGTTATGTATTGGCTGGCAATTCATCGGGAATATGTTTCCTTGATAAATTTAAAAAGTGATTTAAGTACCACAGATGCCAGGTCAAACATACTAGAAGTTATAGAATCATTGTTACGGCGATCGCTACTTGAAAAAGAAACAAACACTAGCAGATTTCGCCAGCAGTCTGTAGTAATGGAATATGTGACAGAAAACTATATAGAAGCAGTAACTGATGAAATTTACCAAGGACAAAAACTAGAATTTATTAATGCCTACCCCTTAATTCAAGCGCGATCGCTTGATCATATCCGACTCATACAAGAAAGATTGATCCTAGAATCTGTAAAACAAAAGCTGATCACAGCCTTTGGGACAACAAAAAAACTAGAAACTCATCTGCAACAACTGCTTATAAATTTACAACAGGAATCACCCCCAACTAAAGGTTATGCAGCAGGAAACTTAATCAATTTACTGCGACAACTCCAGATCGATAAATCCCAGCACAATGACCAAATTGATTTAAGTAGATGGGATTTTTCTAATTTGACTATTTGGCAAGCCTACCTGAAAAATGTCAACCTACAAAACACTAGCTTTGCTAATTCCGATTTAACAGGTTCAGTGTTTACAGAAACAATGTCTAGTCTTGTATCTGTGAGATTTAGTCCCGATGGTAAATTCTTTGCCACAGGTTTAATGTCAGGAGAAATAAGATTATGGCGCACTGCTGATACTAAACAAATTCGCATTTATAAAAGTCATACTGCTTGGGTTTGGGCTTTGACCTTTAGCCCAGATAGTAAAATTTTAGCTAGTGGTAGTGCAGACTATAGAGTTAAACTGTGGAATGTGGAAACAGGGGAATGTCTGCACACACTCAAAGAACATACTAATAAAGTTTATTCAGTAGCTTTTAATCCTGATGGTTCTTTATTAGCTAGTGCCAGTGAAGACCAAACTATTAAAATTTGGGATATTGCTACAGGAGTTTGTCAGCAAACCCTTTCTGGTCATCAAGGCTGGGTGTTATCTGTCACCTTCCAACCGTCTAAAAGTACCAACATTCAGCCTTTACTTGCTAGTGGCAGTGCAGACCAGAAAATTAAACTCTGGGATATCAACACAGGTCAATGTGTGAAAACCATCAATGGCCATAATGGTGAAGTTAACTCTGTAGTCTTTAGTCCTGATGGGGAAACACTAGCTAGTGGTAGCGCAGACCGCACTCTCAGACTATGGGATGTAAATACAGGTCAATGTCAGCAAGTATGGAAGGGACACAGTAAAAAGATTTATTCAGTTCGTTTTAGTCCTGATATGAAAACCCTAGCTAGTACTGGTGAAGACAGAACTATCAAACTCTGGGATATTGCACGGGGTGAATGTCTCAAAACCTTAGAAGGTCACTATAGCCAAGTTTGGGCGATCGCCTTTAGTCCTGATGGCAACACTCTCATCAGTTGCAGTGACGACCAAACAGCTAGACTATGGGATGTAAAGACCGGAAATTCCTTGAATGTCTTGGAAGGATATACCCGTGATGTGTATTCTGTACAATTCAGCCCCGATAGTCAAATCTTAGCCAGTGGTCGGGATGACCACAATATTGGGTTATGGAACTTACAAACCAAAGAATGCCACGTTTTTAATCAACATGAAGGCAGGATTCGTTCTGTCGCTTTTCATCCCAATGAAAAAATACTGGCTAGTGGTAGTGCAGACAATACCATTAAACTTTGGGACATCACAGATAGTCGTCACAGCAGATGTATTAACACCCTCAAAGGACATGATAACTGGGTATGGACAGTTGCTTTTAGTCCGGACGGAAATACCTTAGTTAGTAGTAGCGAAGACCACAGCATTCGCATCTGGGAAACTTCTAACGGTGAGTGTGTGCAAAAAATCAAAGCCCATAGCCATTGGGTGTGGACAGTAGCATTTCATCCTCATGGGGAGATTCTGGCCAGTGGTAGCGCAGACAGTCACATTAAACTCTGGGATGTTAGTACAGGTGAATGTTTGCAAACTCTCACAGGCCATCAAGACATGATTTGGTCAGTCGCATTTAGTTCTGATGGGCAATTTTTAGCTAGTGGTAGCGAAGACCAAACTGTAAAGTTGTGGAATGTTAGCACAGGTGAGTGTGTCCAAACCTTGAGAGGGCATAATAAACCAGTCTACTCAGTGGCATTTAGTCCCAAGAAACAGATTTTAGCTAGTGCTGGCGCTGATACCACTGTGAGACTATGGCAAGTGAGTACAGGTGAGTGT
>JBIKUM010000451.1:0-3595 GCA_044347585.1 Terrimicrobiaceae bacterium | reverse complement strand
GACTTCTGTTCAAGTGACTGGGTATGTGACTGATCGCGAATTAGCCGAGTTATATAACCAAGCATTAGTAGCGTTGGTACCTTTACGTTTTGGCGCTGGTGTGAAGAACAAGGTAATCGAAGCCTTAGCTCAAGGCGTTCCATTGGTCACAACGCCGATAGGTATGCAGGGACTTGAGCAGGCCGATGATGTTGCCAAGGTGGCTGAACATCCTGAAGAATTTGCAAAATCGGTTGTTGATTTGTTAAGCCATCCCAAAAGTTGGTACGAGCAACAGAAAAAGGGGTTTGACTACGCAAACAGGTTTTCAGCGCAAGCGATGCAAGCGGCATGGCAAAGGCTTTTACGATGATACAAGTGATGGCTAAAGCGCCTCTTAGGCTTGGCCTTGCGGGTGGGGGAACTGATGTTGATCCTTATTGCAGCCTATTTGGGGGTGAGGTTTTAAGCGTGACCATTGCACGTTTTGTGCATGTGCGATTAAGTCTTTCGCTTGCGAGTTCGGAGTCAGCAGTTTTAAGATTTTGCTCTTCAGACCGAGCGACTCAATGGGAAGGATCATGGCAATCGTTATCAAACCTTGACGCCTTGCCTGCCCTAAGACTGCATGCTGCAGTCCTAAGGCGAATGCTTAAGATGGCAAACAATCGCCTTTCTTCTGATCTTGATTTGCTGCTGTCAAAGGGTTGGCATTCGGTTAATGTTACCGTTGAAACCGCAACCGATGCACCGATGGGCTCAGGGTTGGGAACATCGTCGACACTGGTGGTTGCCATGCTTCAAGCGTGGCAACAAGCTTTGCGTCTGCCCTGGGGAGAGTATGAAATTGCTCGTCAGGCATGGGAAATCGAAAGACTTGATTGTGGCTTGCAAGGCGGCCGCCAGGACCAGTATGCGGCAAGTTTCGGTGGGCTAATAGATATGCAGTTTAGACCGGACGGTGTGTCGATCGTTAATCCCTTGCCAGTTGAAGACGCGTTGCTACATGAACTAGAAGCCTCGCTTGTTTTGTACTTTACAGGTGTGTCTCGAGAATCAGCGCAAATTATCGCAAATCAAAGTCAGCGAGTTGAACAAGGGCTGCATGAAGCGATCGAGGCAACCCACGCTGTAAAGGAGCAGGCAAGGCGTATGAAGCGGGCCCTGTTGGCCTCCAATATGAGCGCTGTCTCGACGGCGCTTGCACAAGGTTGGGATGCTAAAAAGCGCCTCTCGGGCGCTATCAGCAACCCACAAATCGAGGCGACCTACGAGGCTGCTATGGCGGCTGGCGCTTTTGCTGGCAAGGTGTCCGGAGCAGGAGGTGGTGGCTTTATGTTTTTCATATGCGACCCGATGAGACGACCGCAGTTGATGACTGCGCTCGAACAACATGGCGGACAGGCCTTTTCTTGTGCTTTTTATTTAAAGGGCGCTGAGGCTTGGCGCGTTGGGCAGTGATCGTTTGCCAAGACCGCATCAAGCTGGCTGAGCGATAATCTAGTTTCTACGATGAGGAGGCAGCCGCATGATCTTAGTCACTGGTGGAGCTGGCTTTATTGGCAGTAATTTTGTTCGTGCCTGGGTCCACGCCGGCAAAGAGCCCCTGTGCGTGCTTGATGCGCTTACCTACGCCGGAAATTTGGAAAATTTGCAATCGATAAGTGCTCCCTCAGCGCTGACAGCTCGGTGGCGATTTGAAAAGTTGGACCTGCGCGATCGCGAGGCCGTTGAGGGCTTGGTCCTGGCACTTAAGCCGCGCGCAATCGTACATTTTGCTGCCGAAAGTCATGTCGACCGCTCGATCCACGGCCCTGGTGACTTTATCCAAACTAATGTCGTGGGGACCTTTCACTTGCTTGAAGCAGCACGTAATCATTGGGTCACGCTGCAAGGTGCCGATCGAGAAAATTTTCGCTTTTTGCATGTCTCAACCGATGAAGTGTATGGCTCTTTAGGGCAGCACGATCCTGCTTTTCATGAGTTCACGCCATACGCCCCCAATAGCCCTTATTCGGCAAGTAAAGCTGCTTCGGACCATCTCGTAAGAGCATGGCACCACACCTATGGCATGCCAACACTTACCACGAATTGCTCTAATAATTACGGTCCTTATCAGTTTCCCGAAAAGCTTATTCCCTTGATGATTAGCCATGCGCTTGAGGGGAAAGCCTTGCCGGTCTATGGCGATGGTCAGAATGTACGCGATTGGTTACATGTACAGGATCACTGCGATGCCATTATGCGTGTGCTTCAAGCAGGTCGAGTGGGTGAGGTATATAACATCGGTGGCAATGCTGAGATGAAAAACCTCGATGTGGTTCATACCTTATGCGCAGTGCTTGACCGACTGAAGCCCAAAGCTCAAGGGTCTTACACAGATCAAATTCAGTTTGTGCGCGATCGTCCTGGCCACGATCGGCGCTACGCCATCGATGCAAGAAAGATCCGTGATGAATTGCAATGGTCTCCTTCTTATAACTTTGAGCAAGGTCTCGAGCAAACCATTATTTGGTACTTAAACCATAGCGATTGGGTGGATCGCGTCAAGAGTGGTGCTTATCGTGATTGGATTGATACTCATTATCAACAAAGCTCGCACTCAATAAAGCCAACGCCCTGAGGAGTTTTAAATTATGGAAAAAATGCAATTCCCCTCCTCCGGTTCGACCAAACGTCGCGGCATTATTTTGGCTGGGGGCTCAGGTACGAGGCTTTATCCGGTTACGCAGGTGGTATCAAAGCAGTTGCTGCCAGTCTACGATAAGCCGATGGTCTACTACCCCTTGAGTACCTTGATGCTTGCAGGGATCAGTGAAGTACTTATTATTTCTACACCGCAAGATACGCCACGTTTCTCTGAGTTGCTTGGCGATGGCAGCCGTTGGGGGATGCAGTTAAGTTATGCGGTGCAGCCAAGCCCAGATGGACTTGCCCAAGCTTTCATCATTGGGCGCCGCTTTGTGCAAGATCGGCCCAGCACGCTTATTCTTGGGGACAATATTTTCTTCGGCCACGAATTACAGCAATTGGTACGGAAAGCAGACGAGCGCCAGCATGGCGCCAGTGTTTTTGCTTACCATGTCCACGATCCTGAGCGTTATGGTGTCGTAGCTTTTGATGCGCAAGGGCACGCAATCAGCCTGGAAGAAAAACCTGCTAAGCCGCAGTCCAACTACGCAGTGACTGGTCTTTATTTTTATGACGAGCAGGTTTGCGATATTGCAGCGTCGATTAAGCCGTCTGCGCGCGGTGAACTTGAAATCACCGATCTCAATCGACGTTATTTAGAACAACGTGAGCTTGCCGTCGAGACTATGGGGCGAGGCTTTGCCTGGCTTGACACGGGTACGCATGAATCCTTACTCGAAGCATCAAGTTTCGTACAAACGATAGAGAAGCGCCAAGGCTTAAAGATCGCGTGCCCTGAGGAAATCGCCTGGCGGCATGACTGGATCAGCGACGAGCAGTTACAAAAGCTCGCTGCTCCCATGGCGAAAAACGAATATGGAAAGTATTTGTTACGGTTGCTGCAACTTGGAAAGGCAGGTGTGCGATGAGCTTAAAGGTCACGCCTACTGCTTTGCCCGAAGTCTTGTTGATTGAGCCGAAAGTA
>JBIKUM010000326.1:0-3244 GCA_044347585.1 Terrimicrobiaceae bacterium | reverse complement strand
TTTGCGGTGAGGTCGAGGAGCCAGCTGGCTACGACGCTGCCACGACGCCAGACTTCGGAGATGTCGGTCAGGTTGAAGTCGTATTGGTATTGCTCGGGGTCGCGAAGCGGGGTGGTTTCGGCGTCAATCGTTTGGGTTTTTGTGCCGATATTGGCATTTTTGAGGACATTCATGCCTTCGGCATAGGCGGCCATGATGCCGTATTCGATGCCGTTGTGGACCATTTTGACGAAATGTCCGGCGCCGTTTGCTCCGCAGTGGAGGTAGCCGAGTTCGGCGGTGCCTTGGTTATCGGGGCGTCCCACGGTGCGGGGAATGTCGCCGATGCCGGGTGCGAGTGTGCGGAAAATCGGGTCGAGGCGTTGGACGATTTCCTTCTCGCCGCCGATCATCATGCAATATCCGCGCTCGAGTCCCCAGACACCGCCGCTGGTTCCGACATCGACATAATGGATACCCTTCGGCGCAATGTGCTTCGCGCGGCGGATATCGTCGATGTAGTAGGAATTGCCGCCGTCGATAATGGTGTCACCTTTTTCCAGGAGCGGGAGGAGTTCCTCGATGGTGGAGTCCACCGCAGCAGCTGGCACCATAAGCCAAATGGCGCGAGGGGCTTCCAGATTGGAGACCAAGTCAGCGAGGGAAGTCGCGCCGGTCGCGCCTTCCTTGACGAGGGAGTCAATGGCGGTTTGCGAGCGATCGAAGACAGTGGCTTTGTGGCCGTTGCGAAGGAGACGGAGGACCATATTGGCCCCCATGCGGCCGAGGCCGATCATACCGAGTTGGGACATAAGAATTTTAAGGATTAAGGATTAAGTTTTAGGTGGATGGTGGTTTGGGAGTCGTTGAGTAGCGGAAGCGGTTGGTGGGGATTTTTAACCACGGAGGACACGGAGAGCACGGAGTAGAAGAGGAGGAGGTTGGGGCTGATTTTTTGCTTATCTGGGCTTTTCGTTTGAGGACTGCGGAAGAGGTGATGAAAAATCCAGTTTTTAATCTTGTATGGAAGAACTTAAATGTATTTTTTACAAATTATTTTTCTCCGTGTCCTCCGTGGTTAATTATTCGGTTTGCGTGGCAGGGTGGTGTCGCGGGCGGGGGGGATGCCTTCGGGGCGGAGGGAGATCATGTATTGGGCGAGGGCTTCGACTTCGCTCGGTGAGAGGTTTTGGCCGTAGGCGGGCATGTTTCCCCCACCCTGCACGACTTGGCGGACGAGTTGGGGTTTGGTGAGGCGCAAGCCGACATCGCTGAGGCTTGGACCGCGTTCGCCGCCGAGGCCGTCGATGGCGTGGCAGTTGCGGCATTGTTTGTATTGGAGGGTGACGGCGCCTTGGAGTTCGAGGGGCGTGCGGTTGAGAATTTTGGCGTCGGGTGTGGTTTCGGCGGACCAACCATCCATGACGGGCGACCATGGGGATGTGACGCCGAGGTAGGTGAGCATTCCAAGGGAAATCCAGACGAGGAGCGTGACGATGACGGCCACGGGGCGGCGGCGCCAGCTTTTCTCACCAGTGCCGTTGACAAATGGCAATGCGACAAGGACAAGGCCGATAACGGCTGGGCCAACGAGAAGGGCGAAGGTCTCGATTTCCGCAGGCATGAGGGCGGCTACGGAGAAAATCCAGAGGAACCAGAAATCCGGGCGTGGGTTGGCATCAATTTGAAGAGGGTCGGCGGGACCGCCTGGGCCTTTCGGACCGAAAAGGAGCGCACAGGTAACGATGCCGCCGATGACGAATGCGGCAGTGATGATGTCTTTATCAATCGCTTTGGGGAAAAATGGGACGCCTTCTTTTTTCAGAATGGCGGCATATTCTTTGTCGTAAGTCTCACGACGAACAACCATTCCGGGAACGGGGTATTCGTTGATACCCTTGGTGAGGACCATGCGGAGGTGGAGACTCACGAGAGCGATGACAGCACCCGGCAGGACAAAGACATGGAGTGCGAAGAAGCGCGAGAGGGTCTCGGAGGCGATGATCTGGCCTCCAAGCATGAAGTCCACAAGCTGCTGGCCGATAAATGGAACGCGTCCCATGATGGCAGCACCAATGCCGAGCCCCCAGTAGGCGTCCTCGTCGAAGCGCAAGACTTGGCCGGTGAAGGCAAGGCCGAGGGTGCAAACAAGGAGGGCAAGTCCCGAGAGCCAAGTGATTTCGCGGGGGTATTTGTAAGCACCGAAGAGGAAAACTTGCGTCATGTGCAAGAGCATGATGCCCACCATGAAGTCGGAGCCCCAGTAGTGCATGGCGCGCAGGAACCAACCGAGTTGCTGGTGGTAGGTCAGATACTCCAGTGTCGCATAGGCTTCGTCAGCGGAAGGCACATAGACAAGCGCGAGCATGATGCCGGTGACGAGCTGCAGCATGAAGCAGAGAAGCGTCGCGCTGCCAAAGACATAGAACCAACTGCCGGCACTCTGCGGAACATGGTGGCCGGCGGTGGATTCCCAGATTTTTTTGACATGCAGGCGGTCGTCCACCCAATTGAAGACGCCGAGTCCGAGGTCGGTTAGTTTTTGGATCGGAACCTTCATGCGTTGGGCTGTGCGAGTGTCGGCAGGGCTCCTGCGAGGATCATGAGGTTGCCGTTATCGATCTTGAATTCGTAGGTGAAAAGGCCCCGAGGTGGGGGACCGGCAGCGTGCTGACCGTCCTCGTAGTAGGCTCCGCCGTGGCAGGGGCACATGAAAAGTTTGGATTCTTCGAACCAGCGGACCGGGCAGCCGAGGTGGGCGCAATTGATGGCAAAAACTTGAAATTCATTGCCTTTGATGCGTCGCACCCAGCAAGGGATGTCGGCAGTCGAGCCATCCCAGGAACGGCGGATGGGATTTTTGTAATTGCCGAGGCGGGTCTTGCCTTCGGGGAATTTCTCGACGGGTCCGAGGCTCACCCAATCGAGTTGATGGGGTTTTAAAAACGAAGACAAGACATAGCCAAGGAGCGGGATACCCACGGCGGCACCAGCTACGGCATTCAGGCCGAACCCAAGGGCCAGCATGAACTCGCGGCGGGTCTTTTTCTTTGGATCCTCGCAGGGTGAGGAACCGGAGCAAGCGCAAGGGGCCTGGTCTTTAGGATCTTGAGCGGGGTCTTGGTTCATTTTTTTGCGGGAGCTGGCGTGATGGGTTGATTGAATTCGTTGCGGCGTTGGGAGACGAGCCAGGCGGTAACATCCGAGATGGCGGCAGGCGTCATGGGCGAACCGGGCGTGCGGTGGGCGAAATCCGGGCAACCGA
>JBIKUM010000311.1:0-3600 GCA_044347585.1 Terrimicrobiaceae bacterium | reverse complement strand
AGCCGCGCGAAGCGGGCGACAGAATATCATCGAAGGCTCGGAGCGATCCGCGACATCAAAAGACACCGAGATGAAACTCACCGATGTCGCGCGGGCGAGCCTGAGCGAACTGCGTGGCGACTATGAAATTTTCATCCTCGACCGGGAGGAACTCCCTTGGTCGGTGCACTCTTCCGAAGCAAGGGCCGTGAATGCCATTTCCATCGACGATGCGCCGTTCTCCGATGACATGGTCCACGAGTCGGCAAAACACGCCCTAGAGCAGCGCAAAAAATATGCCCGCTGGCTCGACTCCCGCGATGCCGTGGTAGTCGCAAACGCCCTGCTGCTCATCATAGGGCGAGCGCTCAATATGCTGAAAAGCCAGATCGAAGCGCAGGGAAAAGCTTTTGAGGAGACAGGCGGCTTCAGCGAACGCCTCCTGACCAAGCGCCTCGAAGCTCGCGAAAAAAACAAAACGCCATCGCCGGAATGCCCACAGTGCGGCAAGCCCATGCGCGAGCGCCAGTCCGCAAAAGGCCCCTTCTGGGGCTGCTCGGCCTACCCCGAGTGCAAAGGCACGCGACCGGGAGAGGGACCTCATTGACCAAATTGACCTCACTGACGCACCGTCAATGAGGTCAACTCAAGCCGGCTTCTTCACCGTGCTCTGAATATAAAGCTCCCGCAGCTGCTTGAAATCCGCCTCCGCAGGCGACTGGGTCATCATCTCGACGCCTCGGTTGTTTTTCGGAAAAGCGATCACATCGCGAATACTGTCCTCGCCGGCGATGAGCATGACCAAACGATCCAAGCCGAGAGCGATGCCTCCGTGCGGTGGCGCGCCGAATTTGAAGGCCTTCAGGATATGCCCGAAGAGGAGCTGTTGTTTCTCCTCGTTGACGCCCAGAACGCTAAACATCTTCGACTGGAGGTCAGACTCGTGGATTCGCAGGCTGCCGCCGCCAATTTCAACACCATTGAGAACAACATCGTAGGCCACGGCGCGAATTTTGCCGTATTCGCCGGACTCGAGGAGGGCAAGGTCGTCCGCGCAAGGACGGGTGAACGGGTGGTGGACGGCGTTCCATTTCTGCTCTTCCTCGCTCCAAGCGAGGAGCGGAAAATCAACGACCCAGAGGAAATTGAGGGCGGTCGATCCTTTGAGGGTATCCAACATTTCGGCAACGCGCAGGCGCACGCGGCCGAGGGTTTCGCAGGCGGTTTCCCATTTATCGGCACCGAACAAAATGAGGTCGCCTTCCTTGATGGCGAGGCGCTCGGTGAGGGCTGCCTTTTCGGCATCGGTGAAGAATTTGACGATAGGGGATTTCCACTCACCGTTTTCGACTTTGATGAAAGCCAGACCTTTTGCCCCGGCCTGTTTGGCGAGTTCTGTGAGGTTTTCGATTTGACCCGTGGTGATGCACGCGAGCCCAGAGGCGTTAATTGCCTTAACAACTCCGCCGCCGTCGAGGGCGCCACGGAAGACCTTGAACTGCGTGTCGCGGAAAATGTCGCCGAGGTCAGTAATTTCCATGCCGAAGCGGGTGTCCGGCTTGTCGCTGCCGAAGCGGTCCATCGCCTCCTTGTAGGTCAGGCGCGGGAAGGGCGTCGGAATTTCGATGCCTTTGGTCTCGCGGAAGACGGCGCTGATGACTTTTTCCATGAGGCCGAGGATGTCGTCCTGCGTGACGAACGAGGCCTCGACATCGAGCTGGGTGAACTCCGGTTGACGGTCGGCGCGGAGGTCTTCGTCACGGAAACAACGGGCCACTTGGAAATACTTCTCCACACCGGCAACCATGAGGAGTTGCTTGTATTGCTGGGGTGCCTGCGGGAGCGCGTAGAAGGCTCCCGGCGTGAGGCGAGATGGCACGAGGAAGTCGCGGGCACCTTCGGGTGTGCTCTTCGAGAGGATCGGCGTTTCGATTTCGAGGAAGCCCTCGGAGTCCATGACATCGCGCATAGTTTTCACAACGCGGTGGCGCAGGCGCAGGTTGCGGCTCATTTGCTCGCGGCGGAGGTCGAGGTAGCGGTAGGTGAGTCGGAGATCTTCGTTGGAAACCTTGTCGTCGAGCTGGAATGGCAGGACCTCGGCGGCATTGAGGATATCGAGTGCGGAGGCGACGACTTCAATCGCACCGGTAGCCAGCTTCGCGTTCTCGGTTCCAGCCAGACGGGGAGCGACTTTGCCGGTGACGCGAATGACATCCTCACTGCGCAATTCATGGGATTTTTTCGAAGCCTCGGCGTGTTCCTCAGGACGAAAAACCACCTGTGTGATCCCCTCGCGATCGCGGAGGTCAATGAAGATAAGCCCGCCGTGGTCTCGGCGGGAGGCGACCCAGCCGCAGAGTGTGACTTCGTGGCCGGAGTGTTCGGAGCGGAGGGCATTGCAGTGATGGGTGCGGTAGGACATGGCGGAGTTTTAAGAATTAAGTTTGTAAGTTTTAAGTTTTGGAGCGAGAGCCGAGTGGTCGAGGGATTCCTCGGTGCGGGTGGCGAGGTGTTTGAGTTTTACGAGTGGCCATTCCTGACCGACCACAATGGCGTGGCGGGCGCCGAGGTTTTCGGCCTCTTGGAATTGCTTCCCGACCTTGGCGGCTTTGAGAGGAAAATCGGTGATGAGGCCGAGTTCTCGGCAAGATTGGACGATATGGAGGGCCTCGGCGCGGCGGGATTCATCGGCAATGATGACATAGGCATCGCACGAGGCAGCGAGTGCGGATTGGAGTTGGGCGGCAGCGGCAGGCGTTTCGTCAATGAGGTGGCCAAGCACAACATCGCCCATGCCAAATCCAATGGCGGGAAGATCCACACTGCCGTCGCTGAGACCTTTGATAAGCCCATCGTAACGGCCTCCGCCTGCCAAGGCGCGGAGGTTTTTAGAGCGGTCGAAAATTTCAAAGACAACTCCGGTGTAATAGGCGAGGCCGCGCACAATCGAGAGATCAGGCTGCACGAACCCAGTAAGACCGCGCGCGGCAAGGGCTTCGAGCACGGGAGCAAAGGCCTCGGGACTGCCACCGGCGATGAAGGCTTTGAGATCGGCAACAGTGAGGCCGGTCGAAACCAGTTTTGCGTTGAGCTTTTCTTCAGGCTCGCGCTCAAGCTTGTCCGCGCAAGCTAGAGCAATGCGGGAAGCAGCTTCGTCGCAGCCGCGTGATGTCAAAAAATCCATCCAGGCTTTGCGATCACTCAGGCGCACCACGAAGTTCTCGGCCGTGAATCCGAACGCCCGCATGAGATCGATCGCCAAGGCGATGGTTTCGGCATCTGCCTGCGGCGAACTCTCGCCAATGATGTCGGCGTTGAACTGCAAAAACTCCCGCAGGCGGCCCTTCTGCTGGCGCTCGTGGCGGAAGAAATTCGACACGCAAAACCACTTCATCGGTTTGCGGTAGTGCTTCTCGCGGGCGGCGACCATGCGAGCGAGGGTGGGAGTCATTTCCGGCCTCAAGGCCACCTCGCGACCACCGCGATCGGTGAACGAATAAAGCTGCTCAAGAATCTCAGCCCCCTCCTCGTTCTTCTTGCGGTAGAGGTCTGTGCTCTCGAGCACCGGGCCGTCGAATTCTAGAAACCCGTAACGCTTCGCCACCTCCCGCCAAGTCGCCA
>JBIKUM010000611.1:0-3607 GCA_044347585.1 Terrimicrobiaceae bacterium | reverse complement strand
TGGGGTTGGGGGGGCGAGATTGAGATTGAGATTGAGGTTGAGGTTGAGGTTGAGGTTGAGGTTGAGGTTGAGGTTGGGGGGCGGGGGATTTTGTGTACTTTTAGTAAACCAAATCCAGTTGTTATGCGCCGCTCTACCGTGTTTCTGCCTTTGTTTTGGTCTGCATTGTTTGCTATCTCATTCGCATTCAGCGCGGTGGCCCAAACTTCGCCCGAGCCCATCACCATCACCTATCCGTACAATCCGGATGTCGATGAAAACGGTTTCATCGGAACGGACGACCTGCTCGCGTTGCTTGCAGAGTTTGCCTCCGATTTCGCCCCTGAATCCATCACGGTCGATGGTCTCACGCTCGAAATCTATTTGCTCATCCTTTCGAACCAAATCGCCGAACTCCAAGCCGCCGCCGGGACGGGTGGGGGCACCGGCGGAGGCGGCTCGGGCTCCTTCTTCGGCGTCATCGACGTCGACGTGAATCCGGACAACACCCTCACTTTCACGTTCTCAAACGGCTCGACCCTCTCGACCCCGATCCTCGTCGGCCCTGCTGGCCTTGCCGGTCCTGCCGGTCAGACCGGTCCTGCCGGTGCGACGGGACCGGCGGGGCCTGCCGGACCACAAGGGATTGCCGGTCCTGCTGGTCCTACGGGGGCAACGGGACCCCAAGGCCTCCCTGGACCCACGGGCGCAAGGCGAACCTGGTCTACAGGGCATCGCTGGTCCAGTTGGCCCCGCTGGTGCAACTGGTCCCGCAGGTCCGGCAGGTCCGCAGGGAATCGCAGGCCCTACGGGTGCAACCGGTCCAGCTGGTGCCACGGGCCCGGCAGGCCCGCAAGGCGAACCCGGTCCGCAAGGAATCCCGGGTCCCACGGGCGCAACCGGACCTGCCGGTGCAACGGGTCCCGCAGGGCATACTGGCCCAGCGGGCCCTTCCGGTCCGCAAGGTGAACCCGGCCCGCAAGGAGTTGCCGGACCAGTGGGTCCTATGGGTGCGGCAGGTCCTGCAGGTGCGCCGGGTCTTCAGGGCATTCCGGGTCCGGCCGGTTCGACGGGTCCGCAGGGGGCTGCAGGTCGCGGCATTTTCACCATTGTAAGCAATGCGGACGGTTCGTTGACCTTCGTTTTCACGGATGCTTCGGCTTTCCAAACTCCCGTCCTCACCGGCGCCACGGGTGCAACGGGTCCCACAGGTCCTGTGGGTCCCACGGGGCTCACGGGTCCAGCAGGTCCTCAAGGCGGGCCCGGTCCGCAAGGCGTCGCTGGCCCAGTAGGTGCGACGGGTCCCGCCGGTCCACAAGGTGAGCCTGGTCCGCAGGGCATTGCCGGTCCGGCAGGTGCGACGGGGCCAACCGGGCCGCAGGGAGAGCAGGGAGAGCCGGGGTTGCCGGATGGGAGTGGGTTGGCCGCGGGTACGATTGTGGTTTGGGATGGGACGGCGTGGGTGACGGAGCCGGCGGTGGCGGGCTGCACGGACGCGGCGGCATGTACGTACGCGGCGGCGGCGAATGTGCATTATCCGGCGGCGTGCGTGTACCCCGATGCGTGCGGGGTGTGCGGCGGTCCGGGGGCCCTGTATGCGTGCGGGTGCAGCGGATTGCCCGCCGGGGCGTGCAACTGCGACGGCGATGTGGTGGATGCGTTGGGGAACTGCGGCGGCGGGTGTGCGGCGGACGCGGACGACGACAACGTTTGCGACGACGGGGATGCGTGCGTAGGGGCGGCGGATGCGTGTGGGGTGTGCAACGGGCCTGGGGCGGTGTATGCCTGCGGGTGTGTGGGGATTCCGGCGGGGTATTGCGATTGCTTCGGCGGGGTGGATGCGGACGCGGACGGGGTGTGCGATGCCTCGGATCCGTGTGTGGGAACGCCGGATGCGGTGGGGGTGTGCAACGGCACGTGTGCGACGGATGCCGACGGGGATGGGGTGTGCGATGATGGAGGAGCAGATGCGTGCTTCGGGACGTACGATGTGTGTGGGGTGTGCAACGGTCCGGGTGCGGTGTATGCGTGTGGGTGTGGAGGGGTGCCGGCGGGGGCGTGCGATTGTGCGGGAAATGTGGCGGACGGGAACGGGGACTGCCCGAGCTATTTGGTGGACAACGATGGGGACGGGGAGCCGGATGGGGTGTCTGATCCGTGCCTGGGGGCGACGAGCTACACGTACCACGGGGTGGCATACGGTTTGGTCGCTATCGGCGACCGCTGCTGGTTCAAAGAGAATTTGCGCACGACCCAGCGGCGCGACGGGACGGCGATTGCGGAAGTCCCAGATGCGGGCACGTGGAACGGGCTGACGACGGCGGCGTATGCGGTGTACGGGAACGATGCGGGGAATGCGGCGACGTATGGGCTGCTGTACAACGGGTATGCGGCGGCGGACGATGCGCCGCTGTGCCCGCAGTTCTGGGCGGTGCCTTCGGCGGCAGATTTCGATGGGCTCGTGGGGGCACTTGGGGGAACGGCGGTGGCAGGCGGTGCGTTGAAGGAGGCGGGGCTGGGGCATTGGGCTTCGCCGAACGCGGGTGCCACGAATGCGAGCGGATTTACGGCGCTGCCCGGCGGTGAGCGGGTGGTGGGATCGGTGGGGTACACGGGGCTGACGGAATCGGCCTGGTGGTGGACGTCGGGCAACTCCTACGCTTCCACGCGTTCGTCGCGCGGGGTGACGCACACCTCAGCAGCGGTAGCCACGGCGGAACACAGCATGCGCCGGGGCCATTCTATACGGTGCGTGCGCCTCGCCCCGGTGTTCGGATGCAAAAACATCAACTTTTCAGAATTCAACCCGCTGGCCACAGTGGACGACGGGTCGTGCGCGACGCCTTCGATTCCAGGCTGTACAGACAACCGCTACGCAGAGTACGACCCCCAAGCGAATGTGGACGACAGCTCGTGCACCTACCTCGTGGGCTGCGGCCCGGGTGTCACGGTCACCTACCACGGCGAAAGCTATCCGGTGGTGGCCATCGGGGCGCAGTGCTGGTTCAAAAAGAACTTGAATACGGCGCTTTATCGGACGGGCGAGGCGATACTCTTGCTCGAAGACAATGCGGAATGGGCAGCGACTTCTCAAGGTGCGTGGAGCTACTACAACAACGATGGTTCGAATGGAGCCACGTACGGCAAGTTGTACAATTTCTATGCGGTGAGTGATGCACGAGCGCTTTGTCCATCTGGCTGGCGCATTCCGACGGATGGGGAGTGGATAACCCTTGAAATGGAGCTAGGAATGACTTCCGCAGAAGCGAATGGAACGGGATGGCGGGGAACGAACCAGGGGGCAATGTTGAAGGCTTCGCCCAACGACTCACCCCCTTGGAATGGTACAAATTTCAGCGGCTTCTCGGCTTTGCCCGGTGGCTACCGTAGCTACGCCGATGGTTACTTCTACACTCAGGGCGACCTCGGGAGCTGGTGGTCTTCCTCCCCGAATGGAGCAGGCGCCTGGAATCGCGACCTGTACTCTGGGAGCTCGATTGTCGACCGCTCCAACGAAGACCCACGCTACGGCGTCTCTGTCCGTTGCGTCCGGGATTGAAGACCCTTTGACTCTTTGACTCTTTTTATTTCGGCCTTCCCTTTAAGGGGAGGCCGAAATTTTTTTTGA